>CAZWWQ010000062.1:0-3903 GCA_964637685.1 uncultured Bdellovibrionales bacterium
ATAGTTTTTTTACTTTTATTTAACCAAACATCAATAATAATTTCGTCATAATTTTTATTTTTATTAAAATTAATTGTGTTTTTATTTATCATCGTAGCAGGGATATTTATAACTCCGGCTCTAACTTCAACAACTAATACTTTTATAAATTCTATTCGCTTAAGGTTATGGCGAAACAAAGTTTTTTTCCATACAGCTTTTATGTTTAAAAAATCCTCCCACGGGACAAAAATTTTTGAAGGCATTACTCGACTATTACCCGCATAAATTATAATTCCTTTTTCTCCTACATCCAAAACATACTTTTTTTCTTTCATTAAATTCATTAAAAAACCACTAGTTATTAAAAAACCCACTAAGACAATAATAATTGAAGCGAATATAGAAATATTCACTCCATTACCCGTAGCAGAATTAGAGAACAAGAATTTTAGCCCTACTAATAGAAAAAAGAGCCCAAAAAGAAAAAAGAGAATGTTAACAAACCTTGAGCAATGGTATTTATACAACATATTTTTTATTGCTAAAAATAATTCGGCTTATTCTTTATAATAACACAAAAAAACTGCTCCTCGAAATAACTTCATATTCAATACTTTAGTGAACAGAGGAAAGTGGGCCAACTTTCCTCTAAGATTATTGATTTTAACTAGCTAGCTTAAAATTTTTTAATGCCAACTAGTTATTTTATTTTTCCAGCACCGAGGATCTTTTCTTTTTACTGATCCTTTTTGTATATATTTTTGTATACGTTGTAAAAAAAGTTTTTCTCTTTTCAATAATTTTTCTTTTTTTTGAATTTCCTCTTTCTCCAATTTTATTTCTTCTTTTTTCTCCATTTTTTATTCTCCTTTGGCCCACTAAAATATTGAATTTTATACTTTACCTTATATTAAATACTCATTTAAAGCAAATTAATGATCGTTTTTAATGCCAACGTGCAAAATTTAAATACCTATGCTATTATAAAATATACTATAAATTAAGGATTTTCTATGCAAAAACAAATTAATCTAATAAAGAAAGAATACACCGAAATTGAAGCTCAGCTTAAAGCTCCTGATATTTTTAATGATGCAAAAAAAATGGCTCAACTAGGTAAAAGACAAGCTGAATTGGAAGAAATAATATCTAATATTAATAATTTAGAAAGGATTAATTTATCAATGATTGAAAATGCTAAATTAATCAATTCGCCCGCTGAAGATTCAGAAATAAAACAATTAGCTATAGAAGAAAATACCAGTTTATCTTCTCAAAAAGAAAAGCTAGAAAAATCCTTAGAGTTACTTTTAGTTCCTAAAGATCCTAATGATGATAAAGATATTATTATAGAAATTAGAGCTGGAGCTGGAGGAGATGAATCGGCCCTTTTTTCAGCCGAGCTATTTCGCATGTATGCTCATTATGCCGAAAAAAATAACTGGAAAATTTCTTTGTTAAACTCTCATGTTAATGGTATCGGCGGTTATAAAGAAGTAATCTTTGAAATAAACGGTCAAAATATTTACGGTCAACTAAAATATGAATCTGGCGTTCATCGGGTGCAACGCATTCCAGAAACAGAAAAAAATGGTCGCGTTCACACTTCCACTTCCACCGTTGCCGTTCTCCCTCAAGTAGAAGAAGTGGCTGTTAAAATTGATACTAATGATCTTCGTATTGATACTTTTTGTTCGTCAGGACCTGGAGGACAATCAGTTAACACTACTAAATCAGCCGTTAGAATAACCCACTTACCTACCAACTTGATTGTTTCTTGCCAAGATCAAAAATCACAAATAAAAAACAAAGATAAGGCTATGAAAGTTTTACGTTCTCGTTTATTCCAATTAGAAAAAGAACGGACTGCTAAAGAGCGAGGAGACGAACGTAAATCTCAAATTGGAACTGGTGATCGCAGTGAAAAAATTAGAACTTATAATTTCCCCCAGGATCGTATCACTGATCATCGCATTAAAAAAAGTTGGAGTAATATTCATTCTATTTTAGATGGTGAACTAGACAATATAATTAAAGCTTTGCAAGAAGCGGATAAAAAACTACGCATCGCAAAGTAACCTCCCTTTTTCTTCCATCAAAAAAATTCTCATCAGAAGAGTTTTTTAAGTTAAGTATATTTTTTTGTTATGATAGTATCCACTCTTAACATTTATTAGCCCAAGAAGTCGGCATATTTACTCTGGCTAATTCCGTTCTTTTGCTAATTATTTTAAGTTCGCTTTTTCCATAATTAGTTTACCTCCTGTTCCCAAGAGACCGATTTTAAATTGTTATTTTATGTAACTAAAAATAAATAGCTTTTATTTAGCTCGCAAGCCAGATACGCCGTATTATATGATGCAATTGACATTTTTTATGGAGGTACGGAGCAAAAAATATCCGCTTATCCCCCCTTATTAAAATTAGAAAAAATAAAAATTTCATTCCTTTTTTAAATTCTTCAACAAAATTTCTTAACTGAAAAAAAATTATTGAAAAATATGTTGCACAACATCAGGATTATGAGAAATTTTTCTCGAAGAGAAAAATTTGGGTAAAGCCCGAGCTGAGGGCTAAACCGTATATCCCTTGTTATATTCTCCGAAGAACAAAAATTTAGTGCAACGTTCCGAAGGAAAATTTTTGAGTATTATTTTTGCCCCATTCTAATTAAACTCATCATTAAATTCAATTAAATTATTTAAAGAAATAAACTTCTTTGGGTATCCATCTAATCCTATATCGTTTGTTGGTTCAGAAAAATAAATTGGCCTCTTTAATGCAATGGCGTAACCCAATTCTATTTTACAACTTGTCCCCATATATCCATTTGGTAAAATAAAATACACTGCATCTGCTTCTTCAATAGCCTTGTAATGATCCCAAGCCAATTTATTTTTTTCTTCAATGGTTAAAGCAACATCTCTATCTTCAGAACTATAATCTAAATTTGGGAACAAAGGTTGATACCCTAAATTTTCTAATTCTTTCATAGTTGATTTAACCAGACTACGAAATTTCATACTTGAACCAATAACGATTTTTTTACTCATAATTTAATTGAATTTACAGTTTATTAAATAATTTTCTATCTGAGGGGCAAAAATAAATTGAATATAACATCGCGATTAAGAGAAGTTCCGAACGAAGTGAGGAATTTGGACGGAGCCTGCAAGGCGAAGTCTCTTAATCGCTGTTATACGTTTTTTCTGCAAGAAAAATCAAGGAGTGAAACGGAGCGACAGTATAACACAGGTCAGCCTGACAAATGCTTAGAAATTAATGCTACTTTTTCTTTACGATCAATCAACTCATAGAATTTTTTAGCATATTCGAGAGGCAAGATATGAATTTGCAAATCATTCCATAAAATTTTTTCAGTCCTATCAAACATGTCTAATTCTCTGTCGCCATAAGAATTAATTTCAACTTCAAACCCATTAATATCACAAACTAATGAGCGACCATTTATCTTTTGACTGAAAAAATCTTTAACTATAAACTTCTTCAAGGCATTTCTAAAAATCTCAATACCTTCATTATTTGTAGCAATGTCTAAATCTTGAACTGAAACTTCAACATTTTGGATTCTGAGATTTGCGCTACCTTCAAGTCTCCAAATAAATTCCTTGCCTTGAAGACCATCTAAAATGATTTGCAAAATTTCTTTAATGTTTTGTTCATTCATAATGCTAAAAAATTCTTTTATCTATATAAAGTTTCTTAAGAAGACTGACTGAGTAATGTTGCACATAACATTTTGTATATGCGATGTCCGCCTTGGGCGGATATGGGAGAGCGAAGTGCAACGTTTCCTTGAGTTTCAAATGCGTGCGTTATTCTACTATTTTTGTTTCTCCATCCATAACGAACAATGCCTGATTATCTGTTAATGGCACAACCTTATATTGCGACTTTCTC
>CAZWWQ010000063.1:0-3843 GCA_964637685.1 uncultured Bdellovibrionales bacterium
AACTTTCCTTGCAATCACAAAGACAACGAACTAATCTTTGTCCAATAACAACATTGACAGCGGGAGTGATTAAGGTTGGTTTAGTACCTAACTCAATTAGTCTTGGAATGGCTCCCATGGCGTTGTTGGTGTGTAGAGAAGATAAAACCAAATGTCCAGTTAAAGCTGAATTAATGGCAATGTCGGCTGTTTCATCGTCTCTTATCTCTCCCACGAGAATAATATCTGGATCTTGACGAACGATAGCTCGTAAACCCTTAGAAAAAGAATAACCGCGTGATTCTTCTATTTGAGTTTGAGATACGCCGGGTAATTTATATTCAATCGGATCTTCAATGGTAATAATTTTTTTATCAGGAGTATTAAGATGATTGATGATAGCGTAAAGGGTGGTAGTTTTTCCAGAACCCGTCGGACCAGTGTTAAGGATAAGTCCATTTGGAGCCAACATTTGTTTTTGTACTGTCTCATAAGCTAGACCTCGCAAGCCTAATTTTTCGATACCCACTTGAATGGAATCAGGATCAAGTAAACGAATAACAATAGATTCACCAAAATTACTGGGAATAATAGAAACCCGCGTGCCGATTTTTTTCTTATCCAGCCTTATTTCAAAAGTGCCGTCCTGAGCAATATCGGTAAGATTAAGCATCATTTCAGAAAGTAGTTTGATCCTAGAAACGATACTTTTAAAAATATTCAAAGGTAAGAGAGCGACATCTTGTAAAACTCCATCAATGCGATAACGTAATTTTACTTTTTCTGCCTGAGGTTCAATATGAATATCACTGGCACCTAACTTGTAAGCACCAGCTAAAATAATATCTAATATTTTAGTAGTAGGAAGTTCGGTGATACGATTTTTTAAAGTAATTAAGTCTTGCATATCTTTTTCAAATTTTTTCAGATCTTCACCACTCATAGTAAGGCTAAATTTATCCAGAGCATCAACAAAAGTAATATTGACATATCTGTGCCAAATTTTTTTTAAATTAGATTGTGAGATAACAGAAACCTTAATTTGCCATCCTCGTTCTTTTTTTAAAGTTTCTATAAAATTTTGTGTAGCGGGGTTAGCTGGATCAGTGGTTGCCAAAGTTACTAATTTCCCAGTGCGATGAATAACTGCCACATTAAATTTTTTAGCCTCTTCTTCAGTTAAAGATTTAATATCTTCAGTATCAATAGGCACTAAATTAGTATCAATATAAGGAAGATTTAACTGATTTGCATAGGCAGAAGCAATTTCTTCTTCTTCTTTTTCACGAAAATGAGCAATAATCTTTTTAGTAGTTGCGTCTTTTTGTGTGGATTCTTTTTTGTGTGGAGATTTTTTTAAAGGTGTTAATACTTTGATCATATTTTTAACCAATTTAATTAAATTGATAGGCAAGATTTATTTTTTTATTTTAACACGAAACAAGGAAAATAAAAAACAGACGAAAGTCTGTTTTTAAAAAATAAGAATAAAAAATAAGCTATTTAGTAATCAAGATATTTTTTAATTTTTGAACTAAAAATTTTCCAGCTTCTATTAAATTTGGTTGGGCAAGTTTAATTTCTAATAGTTCTTGTTTAGAAGTGGTTTCTAAATGAGTACTTATTTTATTTTTTTCTTCTGAGGTAGTAGTTTTTATAATAGCAATAGTAGTTTGGGGGGTGTCATTATAAAGAAGCATAAAAATACGACCTTCGCTGTAATTTTCAGCTAATTTTTCTAGAATAAGTGGTAGATCACTACTTTTAGAACGACTTTGTACAAAATCTTCTACATCTAGAGTAGACCAAACTAAACGACTAGGAAAGTCCCAATTAATCTTTGCCATCGCCCGTCCCCAAAGTTTTAAAATATGTAGCGGTTGAGTCTTGTAAAGCCAACGGATAATTTCTTGTTGATTAGCCTGATAATCCATTAATATGGCACTAGTGGCCAAAGCTTTAGGGGTGGTATTCTTTTTTTGAAAACTATCAGTAGCTCCAATCAATCCAGTTAGTAAACAAGTAGCAATTTTTTGATCAATTTGTTTAGGAGTTAAATTTTCTAAAAAACGGGTTATGATTTCGGCAGAAGATGAAGCAGTAACATCAACTAAATTTATTTGACCAAAGTTATCATTATTACTATGAGAATCAATATTTACAATAGGAACTTCAAAAAAGAGATCAGTATTTTGAGTGTAGAGATTACCTAAATTCTCTAAATCAGGGCTATCAATAACAATCAATAAATCGTATTTAAATTTAGCCAAAATAAAAGAAAAGTCTTGAGGATCAATAGCTCCTTTTTCGGGAGTAACCAAAATATTAAAACGATTTTCTTTTTCTTCTTGACGCACTTGCATAATTTTATTGCGACTGGTGTCAAAAGACAAAACGAAATCACGAGCACCAGAAATTTTATTTAATTGTTCCTGGGGTTCAGGTAAAAAATCAAATTTGGTAGGAATTTTATGAGTAAAAGCAACAGTTGTAGAAGTAGCTTGCTTTTTTAAAAACCAATAAAGTGCCCAAGCACTACCGATAGCGTCAGCACTAGGATTTTCAGGAATGAGAATGAGAATTTCTTGTGATTTTTCTAAAAATTTTTGTAATTGTTCTTGGGGAGAAAGTGACATGAGATAATAAAAAATAATTAATTAATTAAATAGAATTAAACTAGTAATCAAAACTAGCAGGTTTAAAAAAGAATGTCAACTTAGTGCTATTGGGTAATTTTTGAGAAATAATAAAAGATAATAAAAAATAAGTTGCAACATTAGATTTTCAGAGAATAAGCTGTTAAACTGAAAGTAAGGAGAATATTTCTATGCACTTGATAAAAAAGCTTATTGGGTATATAGTATAAGGTCAAATAAAGTTCTTTAACAATAAAATTTTGCCGAAAAGGTTTCTGCTAGCCTTATGTAAGAAGGTTTAGTAGGAATCACGGTGAAAAGGAGGAGAAAATGAAGAAAATAATAATAATGATTGCGGCTATGTTTATAATAGCCGTAATTAATCTTCCGTCTGCATGGGCAGGCGGTAGAAGATACTACTGCGGTAATAATTATCGCAGTAGTTTTAACCGAGCGTTAGGGACAACGCTTGGTGTGGCGAGTGGAATTGTGGTAGTCGGGACGATTACCACAATTCTAGACGGAGTTTTTTATCCACCACCGAGGTTGATGGTAAGACGTCATTATTATCCTCGTAGCACGTATAGCCGTGCTTACGAGGAAGAACTCCAGCGGTTACGCTGGAGAGATTTCCAACGGCGCCAGCAGTTGGAATGGCAACGAGGAAGAAACGATGCTTATCGAGATTATTATGGTCAATAATCTTGATAAGCGTCTCCAAGACCAGTTAACTCAATGAGTTGGCTGGTCTTTTTAAATAATTAAATAAAAATAAATTTTAAATAAGTTGTATAATCTGTGGATAACTCTTAATAAAATAGTCAAAAACTTTTTTTATGTTAAAAAAGAAAATTACTTTTTTAAAAAGGTTAAAATAATAAAAACATTAAAAAAGAAAAAATATAATAAAAAGTGTAAGTGCGATCATTTTTAGAGGCTTATCTAAAAGAAAAATAAGAAATAATTATGAAATAAAAAATTTAAACTGTTAAAAAACTTAAAAATGTGGCATAATAAAGGTAAAGTTATAGTCAAGAAGGCAGGGTGAGATAACAGACATAAAAGTTTGGTATTTTTTTATAATTATTGCGGTAATGTGGAGGCTAAAACAAAAAATTAAAAGAAAATTAAAAATGTTAAAGGTATAGGAAAATTATAAAAGAATTAATACTAGAATTAGAAGAGAAATTATTCTTAATAAAGTATAAAATAGATGAATAAAAACTAT
>CAZWWQ010000064.1:0-3805 GCA_964637685.1 uncultured Bdellovibrionales bacterium
CTTCCATTATATTCATATCGCAATTATCACACATATTATTTTATTATTACTTATATTATGTTGCGAATAATTATAAAAAATTTCCGTAGCTTGAATATCAGTCTTATCAGAAAAACCAAAAGTCAAAAAATTTAAATCTTTTCTTTTCTCTTTGTTTTTAAGTTTTAAAATTTGTGAGTTATCTATATTTACTATAGCCTTACCACCCTTTTTCAAACTCTTGACTAAACTCCATTTTTCTTGAGCTACTCCTTTTAAAGTTTTGAAATATTCCAAATGACTACTAGAAATATCAGTAACAACAGCTAATTGACATTGAATAAAGCTAGCTAAATATTTAATATCGCCAGGACGATCTGCTCCCATCTCTAAAATTAAAACCTCTGGATAATCTTTTGAAAAAAATAAAGTCTTTAAAAAACAACCACCTACCATTATCCATCCCCAGAGAGAACTTTCACCACCTTGACAACCAATAATAGTTAACGGCAATCCAATTTCATTGTTATAATTTTTTTCATTTTTACGTACTTTAAAGTGATTTTTTAAAACACTAAAAATAGCTTCTTTGGCAGAAGATTTTCCCACTGAACCAGTAATACCTACGATTTTGGGGTTGTATTTTTTAAGAATTACTAAAGCTAACCAACGCAAAATCTTTTCTAAATATATAATCTTTAAAGTTTTACCAGTATTTCTATTAATTTTTTTCCTCCTTTTTATCTGCATCGTTTTCTTTATTATTTGCATTATTTTGCATAAAATAATTACTTAAAGTATGCCATTGATTAAATATTTGCCAATCTTTTTGAGTATATTTTTCGGTAGGTTTTATATTTTTATATTCTAATAAAAATTTCATTAGTTCTCCAAAGGTTGGAGCTGCACTAGATTCTGCCCATTCTACAGTCTTAGGATTATCAATTCTTATTACAATAGCAAATTGAGGATTATTCACTGGAGCAAAGCCAGCAAAAGAACCAATGCTTTTTCCTTCTTCATAGCCTCTTTGTTGAGAACTAGCTACTTGAGCAGTTCCTGTTTTTCCTCCCACTAGATAACCTGGAACACCCGCTCGCTTACCTTCAGATCCCTTCACTACTTTTTCTAACATCTGAGAAATTTGATTACTTGCCTGTTGAGAAATAACTTTTCTTATTTTTTGTGGTTTTACAATATATTCCTTTCCATTCGCATGTATAATTTTAGCTATTATTTGCGGTTTCATCAATACACCCCCATTAGCAATTGCACTATAAGCACTAACAACTTGAATTGGAGTAACTGTTATCCCTTGTCCAAAAGAAGCTGTATAAAATTGGATATTTTTTTTAAGATTATTTAGATTGTATATATTGCCCGTATTTTCTCCTGGAAGCTCAATTCCTGTTTTTTTACCAAAACCAAATCTTTTAACATAATCAACAAAATTTCTATTCCCCAGTAACTTTTCTGCATAAATAGCTCCTGTATTTAATGATTTAACTAACATTTGAGTCATTGTCTGCTTTCCATGAGCTTTAAAATCAGAATTTTGGATAGTATAACCGGCACTTTTCACTTTACCAGTATCCACATAAGTAGTCATCGGAGTTATTTTTCTGTTATCTAAAGCCGATGCTGCTGTAATTGTTTTAAAAATACTTCCACATTCATAAGGGCTACTCACTGTTAAATTTCTAAACTCTCCCATATCTTGAACTTGACTATAATCATTAGGATTAAAATTAGGATAATTAGCCATAGCTAGAATTTTCCCTGTTTTTGGTTCCATTACAATAGCCATTCCTCTTTCAGCTTGAAATTTATTGACCGCTGCCTGAATAATCTTTTCTGTTTCATATTGAATAGTATGATCCAACGTTAAAACTAAACTATCACCATCTTGGGCATACTCTATTTTTTTATTGTCCACTGAAATCCAATTATCTGTTTTAACTCCATTCCGATAAATTTTTCCTGGCCTACCACTTAGTTGAGTATTAAAATAATTTTCTATTCCATAACGTCCACCAAATTTATTTTTTCTCCAACCAACAAAACCCAAAACTTGAGAAGCTAATTTTTGTGCAGGATAATAACGATAAACTTCATCTACTAAATGAATACCCTTAAATTTTAATTTTTCTATAGCTTTTATCTCTTCATCTGTTAAGCGATGTTTAATAACTACATAGTGATTGTCTCTTAGCTTTAACTTATTCTGTAGTCTTTCCTTATCTAAGGAAAGATAATTACTTAAAGAATTGACTACTAGTTCAAGATTGTCAATTTCTCTTGGTACTGCATAAACCATTTTTGTTTCCTTATTTATAGCTACAGGATAAAGCTCTTTTCTGTCCTCAATATAAATATTGCCTCTTTGAGGAATTAAATTTTTAAAGTTCGAATGTTGGTTATCAACTAATTTTTGATAGTAACTATGTGCTGAAACATCTAATTTATATAATCTTAACACTATTACTGAAGCAATAACAAAAGTTAAAAAAAATAAAATATATATCCGAATATTAATATAAAAAAAATTTTCATTTAAGGACGTATTATTTTTTTTAAACTTATAATATCTTCCCCTAACATTTGATAATTTCATAATACAATTTCCTCTTCTATTTCATAGCTACTGTTCCATTAGTTTCTAAATAAATTACTTTATCTGTATGTACCAAACCAAAATTTTGAGTAGCTTTTTCGATATTATACATAGATTGAAGCTCCACTTGTTTTATTTTATTTTTTTGACTTGTTTTTTTTAGTTCCTGAATTTGATTCTTTAAAGACTGTACTTTATAATTTTTATTAATTAAATCATTGACCTGATAAAGATAGAAAGCCCCAGAAAAACCTATTGTTATCATCAAAATAAAACTGAAACCCATAAAACTAATTTTAGTTTTACCACTCACTGACAAAGACCGACGATGCTTGATCGTTTTGACAGCTGATTTCTCTATGTCAGTAGCAGTAAATTTTTGAAAACTGTTTCTGTTAACAGTTAAAATTTTTGACATCAAATTTCAGTCCCCCCAAAATATTAATGTTTTTTTATATTTATATTTAAACTTTTTATTTTTTGTTAGTTAAGAACAGTTTTTAAACCACCCTTAACTTTTTACTATTTTTTCTGCTATTCGCAATTTAGCACTTCTCGCTCTTGGATTTTTAACTAATTCTTCTTTACTAGATATTAATGGTTTTTTAGTAATTAGTTTTATTAACGGTGCTATTTGAACAACTTTTTGACCGGTTATGACATCGGTGAAAATACTTCCCCTAGCATTTTCACGCAATGTTTTTTTCACAATCCTATCTTCCAAAGAATGAAAAGATATAACCGCCAATCTTCCGCCTATATTTAAAACATCTATGGCTTGTATTAAAAAATTACTCAAATTATCCAATTCTCTATTAACTTCTATTCTTAAAGCCTGAAAGGTTCTTGTAGCTGGATGAATTTTTCCGTAACGATATTGTGGAGATATGGCCTGCTGAATTATTGTTACCAAATTTTTAGTTGTTTCTATTTTCTGAATTTTTCGACTAGCTACTATTTTTTGACTAATACTTTTCCAAAACCTCTCTTCACCATATTCTTTTAATATTTTTCCTAATTTTTCTTGACTATATTCATTAACTATATTTCGTGCCGATAATTCCTGTTCTTTACTGAAACGCATATCCAATGGTTCATCTTCTTGAAAACTCAATCCCCTTCCCTTTAATTGATCAGAACTCCAACCCAAATCTGCTAAAATAGCATCCACTTTTTTTAGCTAAGGCAAAGAGTTCCTGCCCGAACCGCGAA
>CAZWWQ010000065.1:0-3778 GCA_964637685.1 uncultured Bdellovibrionales bacterium
CTTTACATTTTTATAAATTATTTTTCCCAACTGATCTAAGTCTAATTTCTTTTCAGCTCCACCACAAATAAGAATTATTGGAGCGGAAAAAGCTTTTATTCCTTGAATGGCTGCTTCAGGCGTAGTTGCTGTTGTATCATTATATATTGCACTCCAGCTAATTCTCGCACAAATTCAAGCCGATGAACAATATTTTTTAAATTTAAAATTCCTTTTTTAATTAAACTTGTTTTGATATTTAATGATTTAGCCACACTAACAGCAGCTAACACATTACTCAAATTATGCACTCCTTTTAATTTTATCTCTTTAACTTCTATCACTTTTTCTTCTTGATTACTATTTCTTGAATAAATAATTCCGTCTTTTATATAAACTGCATTAGTTAATAAAATTTCTTCTTGAGAAAATTTTATTTGTTGAGCAATAATTTCTTTCTCCCATTCTTTAAGAATTATATTATCTTGATTAATTACACAAATGTCTTCTTTTTTTTGATAAAGAAAAATATATTTTTTATCTTGTATATATTTCTCCATAGATGAATAATAATTTAAATGATCTGGATAAATATTAGTTATCACAGCTATCCTAGGACTAAATTTATATTTACCTAAAGCACTTAAACGCCAACTAGAAAGTTCGAAAACAACTATTGAATCTTTTTTTAACTCTTTAAGTTTATCTAACACAGAAACTCTGCTTACTCCTACTTTAATAGGATTTTTTCCTGCTGTTTTTAAGAGACTATAAACAAAACTAGCAGTTGTTGTTTTTCCCTTAGTTCCAGTTACTCCAATAATTTTATTTCTACATAATTTAAAAAATAAACTAGAATCAACTTCTACAGGAATTTTTTTTTCTAAAGCCAAAATAATATGTTTATTCTTCCAAGAAACTGAAGGATTTTTTACCACCATATCCACTTGGGTAAAATCTTCCAAGCGATGTTGCTGAAAAATATAAGAAATATTTTTTAATCCTTTTAATTTTTCTAATGAAGCTGCTAGCTCTTGTTTAGATTTTAAATCAGTCACTCTAACTTGAGCTCCTGCTTCCGCTAAAAAACGTACTGTTCCTACTCCTCCTCCTTGCAAACCTAACCCCATGACAGTAATTTTTTTTCCTTTTAAATCAGTTATCTTCATATCAATTTGAATTTATTTTAACCTTTAATAATTTCTCCATTTCTTATTTTTTTATAAACTCCTTCTTTAATAGTCACCTTTCCATTAACTATTAAATATTCTACTCCCTGAGCATATTGATAAGGATTTTCCCGTGAAGCTGGACTAGCTATTTTAGCTCGATCCAAAATAACCACATCCGCAAAATAACCTTTCTTTATTTGCCCTCTTCCTATTAAATTAAACTTTTCCGCTGGATAGCTTGTCATTTTTTTAATAGCATCTTCAATTCTAATGATTTCCTGGTTTAATACATATTTTTCCAACACCTTCATAAACGTTCCAAATGATCTTTGATGAACAAATTCTCCAGTTTCAGCATGTTCAACACTATAACCAGAACCGTTAGTAGCTATCATAGATAAAGGATGTTTGATAGCTTTTTCTACATTTTTATCATTCAATACTTCCATAGAAGTTATTACTCTACCTTCTGAAGCTAGTAGAGTATCAATAATAGCATCTTCTACTGTTTTCCCTTGTGTCCGAGCAATATCTACTATTTTACGCCTAGTTAACGATTTATCCATAGCACTAATAGCAATTTCTACTTTATCATATTCAAAACCTGACCTTTTCATTTCATAAATAACTTTATCTCGAGTTACCGGATTTTTTAAACGGTAGAGCAACAATTTTTTTCCTCCTTCAGCTACCCATGAAGGTAGTAAAGTATAGAGAACAGAACCAGTATTAGTATAAGGATACACATCAAAAGAAATATCTACTCCATTTTCATAAGCATGATCTATTACCGCTAAAGCATCATCCATTTTAGGCCAATTATTAGCTCCCATAATCTTTAAATGTGAAACATGTAATTTAACTCCTGTTTCTTGACCAATTTGGACCGCTTCAACTAAAGACTCTACCACTTCATTGGCCTCATCTCGAATATGAGTGGTATAAATTCCTTTATATTTTTTAACAATTTTAGCTAAATCAACCAGTTCTTCTTCCGAAGCTAAGCGAGCATGACTATAAATCAATCCCGTGGATAAACCTAATGATCCTTGTTTCATAGCTTGTATTAATTTATTCTCAATAAAATTGAGTTCTTTAGGATTAGGGTTACGCACCTCATCATTTAAAATACCTCTTCTCAATGTTCCGTGTCCTGTTAAAGTAGCAAAATTAACGGAAAGCTCTCGTTGACTTAAAAAATCAAAAAATTCTGATAGACTTAACCAATTAACATTGATTTTTTTAATATCAATCCATTTTTGGATAGATTCAATATTTTTAGCCGAAGCCAAAGGAGCTAACGATGATCCACAATTTCCTCCTACAATAGTAGTAATTCCCTGATAAGCCAAGCTTTCTAAGTCTGGATTCAAAAATATTTGCCAATAAGTATCACTATGATTATTAACATCAATAAACCCAGGACAAACAAATTTACCCAAAGCTTCAATTTCGGTTTCACCTTTTTCATTACTTAAATCTCCTACAGCAACAATTTTATTTTCTTTAATACCTACATCGCCACGAAACAAGCTTTTCCCTGTTCCATCAATAATAGTTCCATTTTTAATTAAAACATCAAACATAGTTAAACTATTAAAAAATTACTTTCTCTAATTTTATTTTTTTTCACTAACATACTCCACCATTTCTACTAATCTATTAGAATATCCCCATTCATTATCATACCAACCTACTATTTTTACTAAGTTACCCCCAACAACTTTCGTTAAATCACCTTGCACAATAACTGAATGAGGATTTCCAACTATATCTGAAGATACTAATGGCTCTTGAGAAAAACTTAAAATGCCTTTTAGTTCTTCTTGTGATGCTTTTTGAAAAATAGTATTTATTTCTTCCTGAGTAGTATCTTTTTTTAATAAGCAAGTTATATCACTAATAGAACCCACAGGAGTAGGCACTCTTAAAGCCATCCCATCAAAATTTCCTTTTAATTGTGGCAGTACTAAAGTAGTAGCGATAGCTGCTCCTGTAGAAGTGGGAACAATATTTTCGGCAGCTGAACGACCTCTGCGAAGATCTTTCTTATCTGGACGATCCACCAAGGCTTGGGTTGAAGTATAACTATGGATAGTAGACATAATAGATTTTTCTACTCCCAATTTCTCATCCAACAATTTCATTATAGGAGCTAAAGAGTTGGTTGTACAAGAAGCGTTAGCCAGAATATTATCTTCTTCTTGAATTTCTTTTTCGTTCACTCCCATGACTACCGTTCTAATAGAATCATCTTTGGTCGGTGCCGAAATAATAACTTTTTTAGCTCCTGCTTGTAAATGAGCTGAGGCTTTCTCTCTTGTAGTAAAAAATCCTGTACATTCTAAAACGACATCTATATCCAATTCTTTCCATGGAAGTTGAGCAGGATCTTTTTCACTGAAAACTTTTATTTCTTTTCCAGCAATCTTTAAATTTCCGTTCTCTATTGTCACTTCTTCTTTAAAAATTCCGTGGACAGTATCATATTTAAATAAATAAGCCAGATTTTCTACATTAGCTAAATCATTAATGGCTACTACTTCTATTCCTTTTTTTAAGGCTAATTTTAAGCTCGGTCGTCCAATGCGACCAAACCCGTTAATGGCTACTTTTATCATAATTAT
>CAZWWQ010000066.1:0-3549 GCA_964637685.1 uncultured Bdellovibrionales bacterium
TGGTTTTGGATTACATTGAAATTCAGTAATACTTAACAATAATGATGATTTTCCTGCTCCAGGCTGACCAAATATAACAATTTTTTTTTGAGAATAGTTATTTATTTGATGTTTTAAATTAATAAAATTATCTTAGACTAAAAAAACATAGGATTCTTTTTTAAACGGACAACGATCAATAGCCTCTTCATCTAAATCTAAAGCAATTAACTTTCCTTCTGCTCCCACTCTTTTTAGAATCTTGCCACTATGCCCTCCACCACCTAATGTAGCATCCACAACAATATTTCCTTTTTGAATATTTAAGGCTTCCAAAGACTCTTTAAGTAAAACCGATTTATGAACACTCATAAAACTATTTTTAATAAACACCTAGCTTACCCAATTGCTCAGCAATTTTATCGGTATTCTTTTCTGCTTTTTCTTTATAATCATTCCATTTCTTTTCGTCCCAAATTTCCAATCTATTATATAATCCAGCTATAATTATATTTCTTTTTAGTCCAGCGTATTTTTTTAAATAATCAGGAATTAAAATTCTTCCTTGTTTATCTACTTCCACGTCTACCGCTCCAGCTAACATAATTCGAATAAAACTTCGCGTTGATGACTCACCCACGGGAAGAGCTCCTAATTTTTCAGCTAATTCTTCCCAAACTGGTAAAGGATAAACAAATAAACACTTATCCAGTCCTCGCGTTACCACAATTTTATTTTTTAAATCAGTTCTAAATTTACTTGGAACAGCCAATCTTTTTTTTACATCTATAGAATGCTGGTATTCACCGATAAACATATGTCTGTACTTGATAATTGAAAGCTATATCCCCACTTTCAACCACTTTAACTATATTATAATCTATTTTACCCCACCAAGCATTACTAGTCAATAAGCTTATTTATTTTTTTATCACTAAAAAAATAGCTTAAATAAGCTATTTTTTAAAAAGTTATCCACAGGCTATCCCCTAAAAAATTCTTTAACGTCAATTATTTATTTTTTCTTCCCGCTTTTGTTCTTTCTATTTCATTTAAATATTGCTTTCTCAATCGGATTGAATGAGGAGTAATTTCTAAATATTCATCTTCTCCCATAATTTCCAAACCCTTTTCAATAGTTAATTTTGTAGGTGGAGTAAGATGAATTGCTTCGTCTGCCCCTGAAGATCGCATATTACTTAATTGCTTTCCTTTTATAGGATTAACTGACATATCATTACCTTTAGTCACATTACCAATTACCATGCCCTCATAAACTTCTTCAGCCGGTGCAATATATAATACTCCTCGGTTCTGAAGATTAGCTAAAGAAAATCCTAATGCTTTTCCACTGACCATAGAAATCATAGAGCCTGTTTCTTTTTTAGAAATTTCTCCTACATAAGGACGAAAACCAATTACTCGAGAACATAAAATTCCTTCTCCTTTAGTATCTACTACGAATTGACTTCTATATCCTAATAATCCTCGAGTTGGAATTTCAAAAATTAATTTATTTTGACTACCATGCGTTTGCATATCAATCATTACTCCCTTTCTTTTTCCCAACACTTCAATAATAGACCCGGCTAAATCCGCTGGAACATCAATAGTTACTTCTTCAAAAGGTTCCGATTTTACACCATCAATTTCTTTAATAATAACTTGCGGTTGAGAAACTTGCAATTCGTAACCTTCACGTCGCATATTTTCAATTAGAATAGCAATATGTAATTCTCCTCGCCCCGAAACAGAAAAATATTCTGCCGTAGAAAAATCAATTTTTAATCCAACATTCATTTCTAATTCTTTCTCCAATCTTTCTCGGATTTGTTTTCCAGTTACAAATTTTCCTTCTCGTCCAGCAAAAGGAGAATCATTAACTAAAAATCTTAGATTTATAGTTGGCTCATCAATAGAAATAGTAGGTAGATTTTTTTGACTTACATCTTCACAGATAGTTTCTCCAATTTCAATATTACTAAAACCAGCTACCATAGCAATATCCCCCGCTAAGACCTTTTTTACTTCTTTTCGATTAACACCTTCAAAAGTATATAATTTAGTAACACGATTAGTTTCTGTACTACCATCTATTTTTTTTAAGACTAAATCTTTTCCTGTGTTCATAGTTCCGTCATAAATTCTTACTACCGCTAATCTTCCCAAAAAATTATCGTAACCCAAGTTAAAAGGTTGTGCTAAAAGCTGAGCTTGAGAATCTCCAGAAGCTGGTTTTACTTTTTCTAAAATTAAATCTAGCAATGGATCCATATTCTCTGATTGGTCATCCAAATTTTTTTTAGCAATTCCTTGTTTTCCGATAGTATAAATTGTTTCAAAATCCAATTGTTCATCATTAGCCCCTAGGTCCAGAAATAATTCAAATACTTTTTCTACTGCCATAGCAGGATCAGCCGCTGGTTTATCAATTTTATTAATAATTACTATCGGTTTTAATCCCAAATCTAAGGATTTTTTAAGAACAAAACGAGTTTGCGGCATCGGACCCTCTTGAGCATCCACCACTAAAAGGACACTGTCTATAGACCGCAAAACTCTTTCTACTTCAGAACCAAAATCAGCATGTCCTGGAGTATCCACAATATTAATTTTTGTTTCTTTATAAAAAAGACTCGCATTTTTAGAATAAATAGTAATCCCTCGCTCTTTTTCTAAAGCATCAATATCCATTGACACCCCTTCTTCGGTCACCATGCCAGTTTGCCTCATTAAAGCATCTGTAATGGTTGTTTTGCCATGATCAACATGAGCAATGATAGCAATATTTCGTATCTCCATTTTCAATGTAATGTTGAGTTGCAAATGATTTGCAACCGCACAATTCTTAATCAAATAAAAAAACTGCCGATTTTTCAGCAGAAGTACGCTAAAACTATTTTATAGTAGCACTAAAATAAACAACTGTCAAAAAATATTCCGCTTTTCTCTTTAGCATAATCATCATTTCTGGAAAACAAATAAATGTTCGTGCATAATCAAAAGAAAATTATAATCCTTTGATTTTTCCACCCAAAAACCAGTTGCTTTGCAATTGTGTTGTACTTTTATAATATCCTCTTTTAAAACAAAACCAACTTTTAAAAATTCATTCATTACCCCAAAAGCCATCGGCTGATACATTTTATTTCGTCGTGTATCTCCCATTAAAATTGCACAAAATTTTCCTGGTCGTAATACTCGATATAATTCCTTAGCCACCAAACTCATCTCATCCACAAATTTATCTATATCATGAATATTTGATAAATCATCCTCGATCTTTCCCTCGCTATATTTTATAATATCCGCATAAGGCGGATGAGTTAAAATAAAATCAATTTCTTCATCTTTAATAAAAGCAAGCTTGCGAGCATCGGCTTTTTTAATTCTCTGCCGTGCTTCCGTTCCCGCTTCAAATTTTAAACTTTCTTTTGTTCTACTTAATGCCTCATCATTTACATCCGTACAAATTATATGTCTATCTAAAATTTTTGCTTCAATAGCAGTCGTACCACCACCAATCATACAGTCTAGTAAATAATCCTTTTCCTTAGAATAACGCAAGAT
>CAZWWQ010000067.1:0-3537 GCA_964637685.1 uncultured Bdellovibrionales bacterium
TAGTCACCAAATCAACATTAACTTGTTTTTGGCGTAATTTTTCACAAACCCACTTTCCAATCTCATCATCACCCACCTGGGAAACACAATGAGCCTCTATTCCTAATTTGGATAATCCAACTGCCACATTGGCAGCACAGCCTCCCAAAGATTCATAACGTTCCTTTATTCTATATTTCGTTCCTAACTCAAAAGAAATTTTTTTCTGACTAGTTAAATCTTCTGGGGTTTCTTTAACTTGACCTTGTTCTGTAGGAAAAAAAATATCTTTACCCACCGAGCCAAGACACAAAACTTTCTGCATAAAATTATTTTAAATATTTTTAATTCTTTATAATTATAACTGATAACTTTTAATTTGGCTATTTTAAGTTTTGGCTAGTTTTTCTCTTTCCATTTTAGCCAATATTAATTTTATTTTTTCATAACTAATTTCCACTGGCAATTTTTCTTTAATCGGTTTTAATTTTTTGACTGAGTTAATTTTGGAAATTACTGTTTCAATCTTTAGCTCTTCATAAGAAGAAATAAATTCCGCTGTTTTTAAATTTCCTCCTGTTTTATACCATTCTATTAAATGATTCAATACGGTTGTTTCTCCTAAACCTCTTTTTTTAGCAATTTTTTGATAAGTATATTGCTTATTATATAAACGAACGGTCTCTTCAATAGTTGCAGAAATAAAACCTTTTTTCTGAATTAATTTATTTTTTTTCTGTTTAGCTCTATCTACTTTCCAACCCAAACAAACATCACAACCATGACAATTTTCCGCACTATTTTTCAATTCTGGATCATTAAAATATTCTAAAATCATTCGCCGACGACACTTTTTTCGCGTACTATATTCAATCATTTTTTCCAAATGATCATATTTTAAATTCATTACTCGCTTAATTTCCTCCTCCTCTTTTCCCTCTCTCATCATTTCACTTCTACTTTTTCTAATAAAAAACTTGTGCGTATTAACATCTTTTTTTGCATGAAGTAAAACACAGAAAGCTCTTTTTCCATCTCGCCCTGCTCGTCCAGCTTCTTGATAATAACCCTCCAAACTTCCTGGCATTCCCGCATGAATAACAAAACGAATATCTGATTTATCCACTCCCATTCCAAAAGCCACCGTAGCTACAATGATACGTATTTTATTTCCCATAAAGTCATCCTGAATTTTTTCTCTTCTGTGAGGTAACATTCCCGCATGATAAGCTATTGCAACCACACCATTATCTTTTAGAAATTTAGCTATGCTTTCCGCCTCTTTTCTGGATAAGGTATAGATAATTCCCGAGCCAGCTAAGCTTTTTACAATTCGTATAATTTCACTGTAACGTTCTTGGGTTTTTAAATTATTTTGTACTAAAAATTTTAAATTAGGTCGATCAAAACCACGAATAAATACTTTAGGATTTTGTAAAGCTAATTTTTTTACAATATCATCTTTTACTTCTGGTGTTGCTGTCGCTGTGAAAGCGGCTATAATGGGACGATTTTTTAATTTTTGAACATATTCTTTTATTTTTAAATAATCTGGACGAAAATCATGTCCCCACTGAGAAACACAATGAGCTTCATCTACAGAGAAAAGAAAGATATCTAGTTGGGAAAGAAAATTCTGAAAATAAGCATTATTTAATCTTTCTGGTGCTAGATATAATATTTTTACCTTCCCTGTTTTTATTTTTTCCATTCTTTCGGCTATAGCTTCTTTTGATAAAGTACTGTTAATAAAAACTGCCAGTATTCCTCTTTTATTAAGTACATCTACTTGGTCTTTCATCAACGCTATCAATGGAGAAACTACTATAGAAAGTTTTTTTGTCATTATGGATGGCAATTGATAACATAAAGATTTACCTCCACCCGTTGGCATTAAAGCGACTACATCACGCCCTTGCATAATAGCTTCTATAATTTCTTTTTGACCAGAACGAAAAGTAGAAAATTGAAAATATTTTTGTAATTTTTTTTCTAACATTTTTATTTAAGCAAAGAATTTTTTTTCATTACTGATGATTTTTCAATCTCCAATATTTCCAAAACAGTTGGAGCAATATTACCTAACACACCTTCAGTCAACTTAACTCCCTTAAATTTATCGCTCACCAACAAAAAGGGAACTGGATTTTTGGTATGAAAAGTATTGGCTTGTTTAGATTTTTCATCAAACATAACTTCCGCATTACCATGATCAGCTGTAATTATTAAATTGCCTCCTCGTTTTAAAATTTCTTTAGCTAAAACTTTAATTTGTTCATCTAAAACATTACAAGCTTTAACTGTTGCTTTAAGATCTCCTGTGTGCCCTACCATATCAGCATTAGCAAAGTTAACTGCATAAAAATCATAAGCATTTTTTTGTAACTTCTTAACTAAATATCGAGTTATCTTAGCTGCTGACATTTGAGGAATCTTAGCGTAAGAATCTATTTTAGGCGAAGGAATCATCATTCGTTCCTCATCATCTACTGGATCAGCGTAACCACCATTTAAAAAATAGGTGATATGAGCAAATTTTTCCGTTTCTGCTATATAAAGCTGTTTTAATTTTCCTAAGGCCATAGGCAAAGTACCGTCTAAGGAGTGATTTTTCCAAGCAGTATGTATATCTAAATCAGGACCAAAATCAGTAAAAGCCACAAAATATAAATTTTTAGGTCGATCAATTACTGGCATATCATCATTAATAATAGATTTTTTATTATAACCAACAAAAAATTTTGAAAATTGGCGAGCTCGATCAGAACGTAAATTAAAAAATATAACACTATCATCATCTTTAATTTGAGCTACTGGTTTATCGTTTTGATAAATAACTGTTGGTAATAAATATTCATCTGTTAATCCTGCAGCATAAGTTTTTTCTATGGCCTTTTCGGCATTAAGAACTTTTTCTCCTCGAGAAAAAACAATCGCATCATAAGCTTTAGCTAAACGATCCCAATTCTTTGCCCGATCCATAGCATAAAACCGACCACTCAAAGTTGCAATCTGACCAATTCCTTCTTCATTCATAATCTCTTGGAAATGTTTTAGATGTGTTTTAGCACTACGTGGATAAGAATCCCGACCATCAGTAAATAAATGACAATAAATTTTTTTTACTCCATTTTCTTTAGCTAATTTTAGAATAGCTCGAAAATGATCTGGATCACTATGTGGACTATCAAAACCACCCATTAAACCCATTAAGTGTAGGCTGCTTTTATTATTTAAAGCGTTATGAATAGCTCCCAAAAGAATTGGATTCATAAAAAAACTTCCGTTTTCAATACTCTCGGTTATATAATAAGAATCTTGGTGAACTATTCGACCAGCTCCAATATTCATATGACCGGCTTCAGAACCACTCATCTTATTATCTTCTAAACCAACATCCTTACCGGTCGCTCCTAATTGAGTAGTCGGATATATTTCGGCCAAACGATCCAGCATTGGTCTTTTAGATAAAGTTACCGCATTATATTTTCCTGCCGGAGCTATTCCATATCCATCAAGTATAACTTTGAGGCTATCTTGTGAGCTTTTTTATCTTCA
>CAZWWQ010000068.1:0-3526 GCA_964637685.1 uncultured Bdellovibrionales bacterium
AAGATGAGTTAAAAATAACAATTTCATTTTAATAATTACTTTAGGATCTACGCATTGAAAATCACTTTGTGCATTATCAATACCTTTGTGAATAAGATTGCTACTACAGGATTTTAATTTATTTTCGCATTGTTTTTGGCTATAAGAAAAATATTGAGTATTGACGTGATAACCTAGAAAACCAGCTACAAAGTAAGCACCAAAAAGAATAATTATAATCCAAAAAATAGCTTTAATAAGACTAAACATAAGTTAAATAAAGATAAAATTAAAACTATGTTCATTATACCTTAATTTCAGGTCTAAGCAAGCTTCTAAGGTTATAAATCAGTTCTATTAAGTGACACAAACAAGATAATGAGATAGAATAAAAATAAGATTGTTTAAATTTTTACAGACAATGATGTGGATAAGAAGAAAATAAAAATTGGTGTCAATGTTTCTTATTTGCGTAAACCGAACACGGGCATTGGTCAAGTGACTATCAATTTTCTTAAACAGCTACGGGAGATGGAAGCTAGCTTTAAGCAAAAGAAGGTTAGTTTTATTTTATACGTGGAAGAAAAAAATTCTCAAAATTTAAATTTAAACTTACCAAAAAATGTTACCTTTAGAATTTTAAATTCCGTTTGGAAACGAGATGATTTAATACGTAAAATTTGGTGGGAAAGATATTTACTAGCTAGACAAATTGAAAGAGATAAATGTGATATTTTTATTAGTCTTTATCAATCGTCACTTTCTCTATCTTTATTCTCTAAAATTAAGCATGTAGTAATAGTACATGATATTATTCCAGAACTTTTTCCTGAATATTTAAATAATTGGCGTAAAAAAATATATTGGTGGCTTATTAGAAAAAGTGTTCAGAAAGCTGATAAGATTATAGCTGTTTCTAAAAAGACGGAAAAGGATTTAATTCAGGAATGGAAAATTTTAGGTAAAAAAATAGCGGTGGTTTATATTGATGTGGCTGATATTTATAAAAAAAGTGTTACTAATTTAAGAATTGAGAAAGTGTTGAAAAAATATCAACTAAAACCCGGCTATATTTTGGCTGGTGGAGGATATGAAAAACGCAAAAATATTCAAGGAGTGCTAGAAGCTTATAAAATTTTATTAGAAAAAAATAAACGATTATTTTTTCTTTCAGAATTACCCAAATTAGTTATTTACGGAAAGGTTTTACCGGCAGATTTAGCACTAGCTTTAAATCCTTATAAAATTTTAAACAAATTAAATTTAACTCAATCAGTAAAAATTTTAAATGAAGTAGAATTGGCAAATTTACCTGCTTTATTCAAAAAAGCTTCTTTTTTTCTTTACCCGTCTTTTTATGAAGGTTTTGGTTTACCTGTTTTAGAGGCTATGAATGTTGGAGTGCCTGTGATTGCCAGTAAAAATTCATCTTTACCAGAAGTGGGAGGCGATAGCGTACTTTATTGCTTTCCAGATAATCCAAAAGATATAGCTATGGTAATGAAAAATTTATTAGTTAAAAGAAAGTTGCGAAGAGAATTAATTAATCGTGGACAGAAACGGGCTCAAAATTTTTCTTGGAAAAAATTTAATCGAAAAGTATTTAATATAATAGAAGAAATTTTTAATCAAAATGTTATTTGATTTAACAAAGATTTACTCATATTTAGAATTTATCCCTAATTTTTTTCTCAAGAGAAAAAAAGTATTCTGGCTAGTTGTAGCTAGTGCTCTTTTGGTTTTTTTCTTAATTTTACTGAATAATTTGAAAATTGTTCCACTTCAATGGAGTGATTTCATTTTTTTCACTCTATTGGTGCTAGCCTTAGCTTTTTATCGTCCTAGTTGGACATTTATTCTTTTTTTATCCACCATTCCTTTGGAGAATATAAACCTAACTCCTTTAATTTTGGGGGTGACTTTGCGTCCTTACCAATTTTTTGGAGCTTTAACTATAGTGGCAATTTTGATAAAAATAATTACTCAAAAACTTAATTTTCGCTTACAAAAACTTAAAGCTGAAGATTATTTAATTATTTTTATGTTAGTTTCAGGTTTAGTAACTGCTCTATTGGGTAATCCAATTTTTCGTTTAGCTAATTTAAAATTAATTTTTATTTTACTTAGTTTTGTGGGGTTCTATTTTTTGAGTAAAAATTATCTTCAAAATAAAAATGATATTAAAAAAATGATGCCTTTTCTTTTTAGCACCAGCGGAGTAGTTATTATTTATGGTTTGTGGCAAAATATCAGATTTAGTCAAGGATTAAGTAGCTTTGAAGTAATGCTCGGTCGTCCTAACGCTACTTTTACGGAGGCGGATTGGTTGGGTGTGTATTTAGTGTTAATTTTATCTTTGAGTTATGCACTTTTTTTCTATTTTGCACATACTTTAAATACCCCAAAAAACATTCGAGCACGTTTTTTTGTGATAAGTAATTATGTATTATTATTGGCCGTTTATATGTTACTTATTCTAACGGTTTCTCGGAGTGCTTGGTTGGCAGGAGTGGTTGTTACGGGTCTATTTTTATTAATAGTACTAACTAATTTGCAATTCAATTTTCAAAAATGGAAAGGAAAAGAAACTTTAATTTGGAGCGGAAAATTGTTTACTACTTTTCTAGTTAGTTTAGCTTTGATTTTTCTTTTTAAACTAACTATTTTTCAATTATTTAATCGAGTGCAAAGTACGCAAACAGGGTTGCAAAAAATTACGGTTGCCTGTGAAATATCCAATAAAAAAGACTTTAACTTACCAACCCAAATTGAAAATGTAAGTGAACTTAAAAAGTATGGTTGTCGCTTCATTAAATTGGAAGAAATAAAAAAAGCTAAAAAGGCAGGGGAAATAGTGACTCAAACTTATCGTCCCGATCCTAATGTGGTAGTTAGAGGACAAATTTATCAAAAATCTTGGCAAGCTATTAAAGAGCATCCTCTCTTAGGTATTGGTTGGGGATCTATTGGTCCAATGCTTGGTCAAGATGAACAGGGAAATTATTTAAATGCTTCTAATATTTTTTTGGAAACTTGGTTGGGACTGGGTATGGGTGGTTTTTTGGCTTTGGTTGTTTTATGGATTATTATTTTATTCAGAGCGATTAAAAGCTATCGTCAGGCAAATGGTTATTTAGCTAAAAGTTGGAATTTATTTATTATCATTAGTTGGGTAGGATGGTTAATAGTAAATTTATTTAATGCTGGTATGCTTTTGGGAGTTTTTTGGCTTTGGCTAGGTGTTGTAGTAGGAGAAGAAAAGTAATAGAATTAAATTCAAATAAAAAATTATGAAAATTGGAATTGATATCAGAAATATTGGGAAAGAAAGAACTGGCGATGAAACAGTTTTTTTAAACCTTACCCGAGAATTAATAAAAATTGATCATAAAAATCAGTATTATTTATTTACAGATAGTCAGAAAAAAGAAGTGCTGGAAAAAATCAAAAAGTCTTTATATTTAAAAGATAATCATTTAGTACAAATAATTTCTTTAAAAACTTTAAATCGATTTAGTTGGAATTTTTGGCAATTAGGTCAATATTT
>CAZWWQ010000069.1:0-3513 GCA_964637685.1 uncultured Bdellovibrionales bacterium
GGTAGCAAGTTTTCCGGCATAATAATTAATTTTAGAAAGGGTTAGCATTGTGTAAAAAATAAATTGTTACTTGTTAATTTTAGCATACTTCTTAAGTGGGACAAACTAAAAACTAAGAATGGTATCGGGGGGGGGCTATTCTTAGTTGGCGGATAATTATTTTTATAAATTTAGTAAAGGAGCTAATTTTTTAGTAGTGCAAAAATATTGGTTGCCCGGGAGGGATTCGAACCCCCGAATGCATGGATCAAAACCATGTGCCTTACCGCTTGGCGACCGGGCAATACTTTTTAATGTTTTGTTTTATTCTACTATCTTTCCTCCCATCATTTCTAAGGCTGAGTTTAAAAGGTTGTTTTTTTGTTTTGAAGGGTTTTTTTCGGGAGCTGTAGAAACTATTTCTTTGGGTTGAGGAGTTAATTTTTTATCAATAATAACAATGATATAAACGTTAGACTCTAATAGTTTACTCAAAACTTTTTCAATTGTCAATTTATTTTTAGCTTCCTTAATTCTTTCACCGTAGAATTCATAGGGAGTAGCTAGAGTAACTTGATTATTTTTAATGGCTATAGCTTGACAATTAGCCAATAAAGCAGAAAGGGAATGATTGTAAGGACGAATATCTATTAATAATTGAGGCCATTTTTTAATAATAGTAGCTAATTCTAAAGTGATAGAAGGAGTGGTAGCGATTTCTTGGTCTGAGGGGGATATTGGTTTTGGAATGAAAGAAGTATTTTTGGTAGATGTTGAAGGTTTATTTTTAGAAGGGTTTGTTTTCGGGGTGGGTTTGGTTGGAATTTTTGGAGTTACTTCAGTTTTTTTTACTGATGATGCTAAAACAGGAGGAGTTTTTTTAGTATAGGTTGGATTATCGGGAGTTGTATTTGTCTGAGGAATTATTTTAGTAGTTTTAATAATAGCGATTTCTAATGGTAATTGAGGAAGAATAGCCACTGCAATTTTATTTTGAGCTTCTAAAAACAGATTAATAGCGTTAATTATTTGAGCTAAATCTGTTTTTTGAGCTAGTAAAACTAATTCATTGAGTTGCTCTGTAGACAATTCAAAGGAGAAATATTTTTTTAATTCTGGATCTATTTTTAAAAGCATTAATTGACGTAGATAATTTATAAGAGCTTTATTAAAGATTTGTAAATTATAACCATTTTCTGCTAAGGTATTAATTTTAGTGATAGCTAACGCGGATTTTTTTTGCATTATAGAAGTAGCGATTTCAGCAGTAGCTTTTTCGTTAGTAGTGCCTAATATTTCTTCAACTTCTTTTAAGGTGATAGTTTTATCTTCCAATGATATAATTTGTCCTAAAAGTGATTCAGCGTCACGCATACCTCCTTCAGCGGCTAAAGCAATAGAATTCAAGGCTTCTTTATCAATGGTTACTTTTTCTTTTTTGGCGATAAGAGCTAATTTTTGAATAATATGATTAATAGGTAGGCGAGTAAAATCAAATCTTTGGCAACGAGAAATAATAGTATCAGGAACTTTACTGATTTCAGTGGTAGCTAAAATAAAAATAACATGAGCTGGTGGTTCTTCCAAGGTTTTTAATAAGGCATTAAAGGCTCCAGTAGAGAGCATATGTACTTCATCAATGATATAAACTTTGTATTTTAGTGTGCTTGGAGCTAGAGCAATAGTATCTCTTAAATCTCGAATATTATCTACTCCAGTATTAGAGGCAGCATCAATTTCAATAATATCTAAGGATTTGCCAGTGTTAATTAATTGACAAGCAGAACATTTATCACAGCTGATGGCTTTTTTAGGTTTTTTACAATTAACAGTTTTGGCTAAAATACGAGCCGTAGAAGTTTTTCCGGTTCCTCGAGGTCCAGTAAATAAATAAGCTTGTCCAATGTGTCCGTTTTTCAAAGAATTAGTTAAAGTACGGATTATGGGTGCTTGTCCAATAATTTCAGAAAAATCATGAGGACGATATTTACGATAAAGAGTTTGGGACATAAATTAAAATTAAAAAATAAAATAAAAAAAACAAGAAATTTAATCGTTAAAACTTTCTCAAATCATTGTATCATTTTCAATATTAAATAGCAAAAAGCTTGACAAAAATTTAAATATGCTTATAATTGGTTAGAAAGTCTAATAATTAGATTATAGAATAAAATATGTCAAAAAATCGTTCTATAGAACAGATAATTTCTTTAGTTTTTATGATTAGAAAAATTATGCATGGTAATTTATCACAAAGAAAGAAGCAGGATGTTTCTTTCTTACAGTTAGTGATGTTGCATTATATTAAAGAAAATTCTCCTCTAATGAAAGAACTAGCAGAATTTTTGAAGGTAGCTCCTTCTTCAGCTACTTCTTTTGTGAATACTTTAAAAAGAAAAAAATTAGTGGAAAGAAAGCCAGAAAAAAGAGATAGGCGAATAGTGCGTATTATTCTTTCGCCTCAAGGAAAGAAATATCTTAAAACAGGGAAGAGTCAAGCTATTCAGGTAATGAAAAAAGGACTTATTAAACTTAATCAAAAAGAACAAACAGAATTAGTTGAAATATTGAAGAAAATAACGAGTAAATAATTTTAAATTAAGAAAATAATGAATAAAAAACATCTTTTGTTATCAATGGTATCTATAGTTATTATTGGAGTAATTGTGAGTAGCTATCTTTTTAGTAATATGTCACAACGTCCAAGTTTTATTTTTGCAACGATAAAAAAAAGAAAAATAGTTAGCTCTATTCAAGTGAAGGGAAAAGTTTTACCCGAAAAGACGGTTGATTTAGCTTTTGAGAAAAACGGAAAAGTAACAGCTATTAATTTTAAAGTAGGTGATCGAGTAGTAGCAGGAACTGTTCTGACTAAAATTGATGCTAGCGATGTGAAAGCTCAATATAAGCAAGCTACTTTTTTATTAGCTTCTGCTAAAGCTATTTTAGCTAAAGACAAGCAAGATTTAAAAGTGCAAAAATACGAATTAAGAAAAGTAGAAAGTGATAGTAGCTCTACTTTTAAAGATAAACAGATTCAAGAAAGAAAAGTTAAAGCCTTTAAAGAATTAGTTGAATCACAAAAATCACAAGTTCTAGCTAATGAAAGTAGCGTAGATTTTTTTTCTCATCAATTAAGCAAGACGGTTATCAAAGCTCCTTTTACGGGTGTTATTGCTGAAAAGAAAATGGAAATTGGACAAGTGGTAGTTCCAACCGTTCCAGTGGTAACATTAATCAGTCAAAATGATTATAAGATTGAAGCTTATGTTTCTCAAATAGAAATAGCTCAAGTTAAGGTGGGTGATTTAGCTGAAGTTCAATTTAATAATACAAAATCAAAAATTCAAGCCAATGCTTTAGTGGTAGCTATTGATCCTACGAGCAAAATAATACATGGTGGAGTTAGTTATAAAATAACATTAAATTTTACTTCAAAGGATTTATTTATAAAATCGGGGGAAGAGGTAAATATTATAATTATTACTCAAGAATAAAATTATGTTATAGTAATAAAATAAAATTCTTTTATAC
>CAZWWQ010000070.1:0-3471 GCA_964637685.1 uncultured Bdellovibrionales bacterium
TACTGAGGATGATGGAGCGATTTTTAGTTTGCAGAAAAGTGCTCAAAATTTAGTTTTTACTTCGGATGCTTTTATTGTTAGTCCTATTTTTTTCCCAGGTGGTGATATTGGTAAAATTGCTATTGATGGAACAATAAATGATTTAGCTGTTATGGGAGCCAAACCAATTGGGATTTCTTTAAGTATTGTGATAGAGGAGGGTTTTTCGGAAAAAGATTTATTAAAAATAATTCGTTCTATCAATACTATATCCAGAAAAGAAAAAGTGCCTATTGTAACAGGAGATACTAAGGTGACAGAAAAGGGAAAATTAGATAAAATAGAGATTACGACATCAGGGATAGGAATGGTAAACAAAATAATCCCTAATAATGGATCTCAAATAGGTGATGTCTTAATTGCTTCTGGTGATTTGGGTGAACACACTGCCGTTCTATTGGCAGAAAGGTTTAATTATAAAACCCGAATAAAAAGTGATAGTCAACCACTGACAAAAGAAATTCAAGCAGTAAAAAAATATTTAACTGCTTGTAAAGATCCTACTAGAGGTGGTTCGGCGGCAGTTTTAAATGAAATAGCTACTAAATCAAAAATAAAAATTATTTTAGAGGAAGAAAGCCTACCTTTTAAAAAAGAAACCGTAGCTATCGCAGAACTTTTAGGTATTGATAAGTTTTCATTTGCTTCAGAAGGGAGATTTGTGGCTACTGTAGCACAAAAAAATGCAATGAAAGTGTTGAAAAAACTAAAAAAATTAAATTCAGAAGCTAAAATTATTGGGCAAATACAACAAGGTCGGGGAGTTTGGTTAAAAACTTCAGTAGGTAGTCTGAAAAAAATAGAAGTACCTCGGGGGAAATTAGTGCCAAGAATATGTTAATCTTTACTGAAAAATAAATTATTAGACTGGTTAAAATTTGAAAAATGAATAAAAGTCAACTTCAATCTAAAAGAACGATTGGTTATTGGTCGGCGGTAGCAATTGGAATTGGTGGCATGGTTGGTGGTGGTATCTTTGCTGTTTTAGGATTAGCAGTTCAATTAGCTGGTGGTGGAACACCAATAGCTTTTTTATTAGCTGGTTTAATAGCTTTAATTACTTCTTATTCTTATGCTAAATTATCAATAACTTTTCCTAGTCGAGGAGGAACAGTAGAATTTATCAATCAGGCTTTTGGTTCTGGTGTTATAACAGGAGGATTAAATATTCTTTTATGGTTAAGTTATATTGTGATGCTTTCACTTTATGCCTACGCTTTTGGTAGTTATGGAGCCAGTTTATTTCCTGCAACAACGCAACTTTTCTGGAAGCATATTTTTATTAGTAGTGTTATTATTTTGTTAATGGGATTAAATATTATTGGAGCTAAAATAGTAGGAAAAACTGAAGAATGGATAGTGGGAGGAAAGGTAGTTATTCTATTACTATTTATTTATTTTGGTTTTTGGCATATAAAATATGGACATTTAGCTGTTGCTACTTGGGCTAACCCTTTGCAACTTGTAGCTGGAGGAATGATAATTTTCTTGGCCTATGAAGGTTTTGAACTGATTGCTAATACAGCTAAAGATATTAAAAATCCACGCAAGAATTTACCGAAAGCTTATTATTCTTCTGTAATTTTTGTGATTATTCTTTACATTTTAGTTTCTATGGTGGTGGTAGGTAATTTATCTTTAGGTCAGATTATTCAAGCTCGTGATTATGCTTTAGCCGTTAGTGCTCAACCTTTTTTGGGCGAGTCAGGTTTTTTACTTATTATGATTGCAGCTTTGATGTCTACGGCCTCAGCTATCAATGCTACTCTTTATGGTTCATCAAGGGTGAGTTATATTATTGCTCGAGATGGAGAATTGCCGAAAGTGTTGGAAAAAAAAATTTGGAATAAGCCAATTGAAGGATTGTTAATGACGGCGGGACTATCTTTATTAGTGGCTAATTTATTTAATTTATCTAGTATTTCTATTATGGGAAGCGCTGGTTTTTTAATTGTTTTTATGGCTGTTAATATGGCTAATATTCAACTACGGAAAAAAACAAAGAGTTATCTCTGGCTACCAATGCTAGGAACGCTAGTTTGTTTTTTAGCTTTAGTAGCTTTAATTTGGCAAATAGCTTTAACGACGCCAGCTAGAATTTGGGTGCTAGTATTTTTAATTGGTGCCTCTTTTTTTATTGAATTATTTTATCGTCGTTTTACACAGCGAAAAATTAAAAGTTCAATAAGTAATAAATAACTTGTCCAAAACTAATACTAGCATCTCCGCGAGGAATTTTAGTTGCTGCATAAACTCCTTGAGAAACTAAATAAGAGGCTATTAATTTATTATCAGCCATACCACCAGCCAAAAAGAGAGGAATATTTTTTAGTGTAAAATCTATCTGAGAAGAAAAAATATGACAAGAATGATATTTTTTTATGATTTTTAAAAATCCTTGAGCAAGATAAATTTGAGTTAAGCTAGCTAAGTGCTTTTTATCTTCAGAAAAATGTTGGAGTAAATAGCGAAAAAGATAAGTAGTATCAAGAATATAGTCAGAGTCTAAATCTGAATATTTAGTAGCTAAATTTATATTTGGATTTATGGAAGAGGTTATTTTTGGTTCAAGGTTCATCTTATAAATAAGGCTAGAATTTTTTTCTAGCTTATCAATTGGTTCGTGTTTGTAGTTTCTTTTGTTAGAACAGAAGCCCAAAAATAAAGAAGTAGCATCTAAAATACGTCCGGTGCTAGAAGTAGTAGGGCAATTAAATTTTTGTTGTAGCTGGTTTAAAAAAAGTTCTAATTCATTAAATGAGTAGTATTTTTTAAAGTAAATATAAAATTTCTTTTTTTCTTTCCCCCCAATTTTTTTTGAGGTGGTTGAATTTAAAAAATCAGGGAAAAATATTTTAGCTAAAATTCCCAAAAGCATACGAGCGGGTTCTTGAATAGCTAAATCACCGCCGATTAAAAATTGATTTTCTAAATGACCAATACGAGTAAAAATTAATTTTTTATTTCGGGATGAGGAATTATATTGAATTTTAAAAACTTCTCCGCCCCAAATTTTTTCATCTAACCCATAGCCAGTGCCATCACTAGCAATACCATAAAAAAGAGCGGGTAAAGAAAAGTTGCTAGTTAGAAATTTATCACCAATAGCAGAACAAAGATGAGCTAGGTGATGTTGAATAGGTAAATAAGAAGCGGAATATTGAGAAGCTAAGAAGTTCCCCCAATAAGTAGTCTTAAAAAGAGGATGGAGATCGCTTAAAATAACATCTGGTTGTAAATTATTTTGATTGAGATAATTCAAAACTGCTTTTTGGTATTCAAGCCAATTTTTTTCTATTAACAAATCACCAAAATCAGAAGAAAGAAATAAAGTTCCTTTGTAAAAAACGGAAAAATTGCCAGCTGACTCAGCTCCTAAAGCTAGAATGGTTTTATTATTTTCCAGTGGTAAATTAAATTGCATATAGTGTT
>CAZWWQ010000071.1:0-1072 GCA_964637685.1 uncultured Bdellovibrionales bacterium
AACCACACGTGATATTTTAGATGTTATTCCCAAACTTTTTCTAAAAATTGGACGTTATCGTCTTGGAATTTTAGGAGCTGCTGGAAATCATTTTTTAGATTTAATGCAAATAACAGAAATAAAAAATCCTATCTTAGCTGAAAAAATGGGTATTCATGCTGGTCAATATATATTTTTAATGCACACTGGATCTGGATTATTAGGACAATATGCTTCCTATTTTTATACACCCAAAAAAAAGGAGCATTTAAGCCAACGAATTATTTTAGAATTAGGAAAATTAACTTTTAACTCACAAAGAAAAAAAATTTATCAAAGTTTAGCTAAGAAAATTAAAAAATATAAAAACAAAACAGAATTTTTTGCTTATCAAGATGATAGCTTAGAAGGGAAAATGTTTCTAACAGCTCATCGAGCAGCTGCTAACCAAGGATTTGCTAATCGTACTATTTTAACTCACAATTTAGATCAAGCTATTGAAAAAACTTTAGGTAAGAACGCAGAATTAGATTTACTTTATGATATGCCTCATTTAATGATTGATAAAGAAAATCATTTTGGAAAGGATCTTTGGATTCACCGTAATGGAAGTGTGCGTGCCAATGGGCCTAGTCGTATGAAAAATCACCCTATATTTTCTCAAACCGGAGAACCAGTTTTTCTTCCTTCCTCTATGAGTACTCCCGCTTATTTATGCGTAGGCACTGATAATAATGAATCTACTTTTTTCTCTGCTTCTCATGGAACTGGAAGAAGAAAAGATCCAGAAAGTAAAGCTATCACTAGAAAAAGTGATCTTTTTAAAAAAATGAATCAACGTCAAGTAAAATTATTTAATGCTAAATCGAAAAATGTTGTTCAACAAGATAGTGCTTATTATAAAGATGTAGAAGAAGCAATTACTGGTATGGAAGCTAATAATATTGTTAATACTGTAGCTAAAATGGAACCGGTAGCTGTTTTAATGTATTAAGTTAATTTTATAATTTATGAAAATAATTACTCTTTCTGGTTTAGATGGGTCTGGAAAGTCTACTCAAATAAAACTTTTTAAAAAAAATTTAGAACTACA
>CAZWWQ010000071.1:1082-3469 GCA_964637685.1 uncultured Bdellovibrionales bacterium
TTATTTTCATATTATTCAATTTTCTTTAGCTACTAAAATAAATTCCTTTTTGCTCTATTTTATTCATTTTTTCAATAAGCTAAAAAAAATTCCTTCTAGTTTCTCTTCTATACATAAATCCATTACTCAAGCTAATTTTTTACAAATTTTTTTACGTAAAATATTTTTTTATTTAGATACTCAACGCTTTAAATATCTTTGTAAAAAGTTACGTAAAAATAACTATGATTATCTTCTATCTGATCGTTATTTTTATGACAGCCTTATCAATATTGAATATCTCTCTCATTCCACCTGGACATCAGATATTCAAACACCCGATCAAGCTTTTTATTTACAAACTTCACCTACTACAATTATGAATCGTCCAAAAAAACCTGACCAAGGCATTGATTATCTTCAACAAAAGAAAAAACTTTATGATGCTAAAACTAAAATTTGGCATTGGAAAATTATTGACGGAAATAGGAATAAGGAAGTAATCTTTGAAGAGTTAAAAAAACAAATAATGCTCTAAAAAATATGTCTAACAGATTAGCTAAAGCTACATTTTGGATTGTTGTCTCGGAGATTATTTTTAATTTATCCGGTTTTGTTATCCATAGTATCGTAGGAAGAATTCTTGGTCCCGCTGAATACGGGCGTTATGCCTTGATAATAACCCTCACTACGATGGTTATTATTCTTATCGGCAACGGAATTCCCACTGCTATGGCTAAGTATATCAGTGAAATTTTTACTAGCAATCCTCCATTAATAAAAATAATCAAACATCAAACTATTATGCTACAAAGTATTTTGATTGGATTGGTTACTCTTATTTTCTTCTTAGCCGCACCTCTTATAGCTAAACTTTTAGGTGATCCTACTCTTACTCCACTTTTCCGCCTTTCCACCTTAATTATTCCGGCTTTTGCAGCCGCTTCTTTTTATTTTTCTTATTATACAGGACTGCACCAATTTAATATTCAAGCTTCAGTTAAAACCGCTCGTTCCCTTTTTCGTTTAATTTTTATTATTACTCTAGCCTATTTTTTTAAAGTTAAAGGAGCTATTATTGGTTATATTACTGCCCCTCTAGCCATCTTCTTTTTAGGTCTCTTGATTGATAAATTTAAAATTACTCCCCTCTTAAAAACCCGAGAGGCTCAATGGAAAAAACAATCTAGTACCGACAGTCCATTCTTAAAACCGAGTTTTGATTGGCATAAATTAGTGAATTACGCTTGGCAAATCATTATTTTCTTTTTGGCTTATGAATTATTAACTAGTATTGATTTATTTATGGTCAAGAGTATTTTACGGAGTGATTTTAAAACCGGTATTTATAATGCTTCTTTAGTTATTGGTCGCATTCCTTATTATCTTTTTTATGCGCTTACCGTTATCTTATTTCCTACTATTTCTAAAACAACAGCTGAAAAAGATATCTCCCAAACTACTAACATCATTAATCAATCACTTCGCTTAATGATTATTTTACTTGTTCCCTCAATAATTTTAATGAGTGTTTTTTCCAAACCGCTGATCAATCTTTTTTATTCATCTCGTTATGCGCTAGCTTCCACCCCTATGGCTATCTTGGTTTGGGGAATTGGTTTTTTAACTATTTATTATGTATTTTGCTTTATAATGAGTGGCGCTGGCAAAGTAAAAAGACCAATGATTATTTCTTTGATTGGGTTAGTAATTAATACTGGCTTAAACTATTTCCTCATTCATCAATATGGTATTATCGGTTCTGCTATCGCTACTTCCATTACTGCTATTTTAATTACCTTAGTTATGCTTTATTATGTTTGGATTGATTTTAAGGTTAAGGTTAATTTAAAAACTTTATTGAAAGTTTCATTAGCTGGAATTATAATTTACTTCTTATCCTTTTTCTTTTCTCAGAGTCACTTCTTTTTTATCCTTTGGTCAATAATTCTCTTTGCTTTTTATTTACTCCTACTTTATCTTTTTCAAGAAATCAAAAAAGAAGATCTATTCTTCTTCAAGGGAATGCTTATTAAAGAAAGATAATTAAAAGATCTTTCTTAGTTTAGCCAATTCTTTTTTTATTATTTTTACGATTGAAAAGTCATTGTCAACGATAACAATCAAAAAAATAATCACTAAAGCGATAGTTGACATAATATCCCCCATATCTGGAAAAGCGTAAGAACAAAAATGGTCAGCGCTGGTACAATTGAGCAATAAGCCAATTTCATCGGCAAACAATCCTGAGCCAATACCAATCATAGCACTAGATATTCTTAATTTTATTTTATTATTATCACTAGCAATAGCTAAAATCCCACCCAAGAACAAATCCACCATTCCAAAATAGAAATGATGGATATGATAACCAGCAATAAAAATAAAATGAGTAAAATTTAAAGAAT
>CAZWWQ010000072.1:0-3401 GCA_964637685.1 uncultured Bdellovibrionales bacterium
GTTTAGCTATTTTATTTAACCAAGGGAAAAATTTTTTGGTTTGACCTTGAGTTCTTTGCTTGAGCTGATGGCTTTGTTGCTTAATTAATCTAGTTGCTGTTTTGCTAAGAGGGGAAAGTAGATGACTTGATTTTTGTAGTACTTTTTTCTGGCTTAATATTGGAGTAAGTTTTCGTAAAGACTTTTTAAAGGAGGGTAGTTCAAGAGAAATTAACCAATGTAAAGTTTGAGATATTTTTTTTTGGAGAAATAATTTTAAGTTAGTTATTTTTTCTTGCAGTGAAATGAAAGATTTATTGGAGGAAACTTTATTTTTAGGAGCGTTGAGAGTTTCTTTAATATAAATATGACCAGTTTTTTTATCCACAAAGTTTCCTGATTTTTTTTCTAAATCGTTTTTTATCTCTTGAATTACATTTTGATCTTCATTTGTATTAAGAGAGATTTTCTGAGGAGATGAAGCTTTTGAGGGTGGAGATTTTTTTTGATAAGGATGATAAAAAGAAGTCTGGCTGAAAACATTGGAGGGTGTTTTTTTTCGATTAACTGGGGTGGGTTCTTTAATTTTTTCTTCAGATCTGATAATTAGAACTGCTGATCGATCCAATTCATTAGTGAGGGCAGTTTTTAAAAATTGAAGAAATTTGGAAGGAGAAAAATTTAAGAGACTGCGCTTTATTTCTGTTAAAGAAAAAATATCAAAGAGGTTATTAGTAGTAAGAATTAATTGGTCATTTTTTTCTAGACGACCACTGACAATATCGATGAAGGTTTTTAACGGTGTTAGTAGGGTGGTGGGAGTAGCATCTTCATTAAGGTCTTTCAAGCTATTATCTCGCCAAAAAAGAGCACGAGCATTACCCGTTTGAGCTAAGTGGATGTTATTCTTTTCTATAATTACTATAACAGCGTTTAATTTACCAATCCAATTAATATTTTCATGTTCCGCCAACTTAGCTAAAGCTAAATTAGCTTTATGTAAACAGGCTTCAAAACTTTCCATAGCTCCTCTTTTGGTCTGTTGGTAGTATTCTTTTTTAATAATAGAAACTAAGTAATTAACTATATAAGCTGAATCAGGGGAAGTATCAGTTATTTCTAAAATTCCTGCTAAAAATCCGAGTTTTTGTTGAGCTATATTTTCTGGTTTTTGAATAAAAATTTCTATATAGGGCTTTAAATTACTTTTTTGACAAACCAAAATATCCTTAAATGTAACTTTAAGGGAAAGCTTTTTTTTACTTGGTTTTTTTCTTGACATAATCAATCCAATATTACAATAATTATAGCAAAAAATAGCAAATTAGTAAAAGTTTTATATTGCTAAGGTAGATTAATATAAACTTTCATTTTTCTGAGAGTCTCTTGATAAATTAATAGATTGTTGCTAAATTAGATGAGTAAGCCGAGTTCGTCTAGTGGTTAGGACGCGAGATTCTCATTCTCGTAACACGGGTTCGATTCCCGTACTCGGTACATTTAATAGATAAGTAGTTGATGGGAATGATTATTAATGGTTTTTAATTAAATAAAAATAAACTGTTTATGGAGGCTATTAAATTATTGAAGAATTATAAAAAGAAAGTAGACTATTATTTGAAAAAATATTTTCAAGTCAAGATTAAACAAGCACAAAAAATTGATCCTTTAGCTAAACAAACTGTTCAAATGGTAACTGATTTTACTTTGTCTGGAGGTAAAAGAATTCGTCCAGCTTTGGTTTATTATGCTTATTTAGCTTTAGGTGGTAAAACTAGCCAAAAAATAATAAAGGCCTCTATGGGAATAGAACTAACCCACAGTTTTTTACTTATTCATGATGATATTATTGATCGAGATGCAAAAAGACACGGCGTAGCTACTATTCATGAACGTTATAAAAAAATTGGCAAAAGCATTGCTCCGTTTAAAGATAGCGTTCATTTTGGAAACTCTATGGCAATGATTGTAGGCGATGTAGCTTCTGCTATGGCTAACGAAATAATTTTCAATATTGATTTTCCAGAAAAAATTATTATTAAAGCTTTAAATAAATTACAGGAAATTGTTTTTATTACTATTCCGGGAGAAATGATGGATGTAGTTATGGAATATCAGGGGAAAACAACGGAAGAAGAAATTTTAAGAATGTTTGAAGGAAAAACATCTCGCTATACTTTTGAAGGACCACTTCACTTAGGGGCTATTTTAGCTGGAGGAGATAAGGAAACCTTGCAAGCTTTCACCAAATATTCTTTACCTTTGGGAAAAGCTTTTCAGTTGAAAGATGATATATTGGGGGTTTTTGGTGATGAAAAAAAGTTAGGGAAACCTGTTGGTTCTGATGTTATTGAAGGAAAGCAAACCCTATTAGTTTTAAAAGCTTTGGAAAAAGGAAATAAGAAGCAGAAAAAAATTATTAAAGAGTGTTTAGGTAAAAAAGATTTAACAAAAAAAGAGTTAGCTGATTTTAAAGTTGTTTTAGAAGAAACAGGTTCATTGGCTTACTCTCAAAAACTAGCTCAATCTTTTGTTAAGGAGTCTATATTGGCGCTTGAAGGAATTAAATTTAAAAATCAAGAAGCCAAAATATTTTTAGTTGGTATTGCCCACTATATTATAGAGAGAGAAATTTAAGAAAAATTGATTTATTTTTCTTTTTTCGTTATGATTAAAGAAAATTTAACTTTATATAATTTATACAATGGAAAAAAAAATTAATGCTATTAAAACGCATGTAGTTATTATTCCTGATGGAAATCGTCGTTGGGCAAAAAGAAAAGGACTTCAGCCGTGGGACGGGCATGAGGCTGGAGCTAAAATTGTGGAGGAATTAATACAAGTGGCTTTTGAAAAAGGAATAACCTGTTTTTCTGTTTGGGGTTCTTCAATGGATAATTTATTAAAAAGACCAATGCGGGAAAAAGTGGCTTTGTTGAAAATTTATGAGACTTATTTCCAAAAACTTTTAGCGGGAGATGATTTGGATAAAAAAGAAGTACGAGTAAGTATTATTGGGCATTGGGAAGAACAATTTCCTCAATCTTTAAAGAAATTAATTCAAAAAATAATTGATAAAACAAAGCATTATAAGAAAAATATGCTTAATTTTATGCTAGCTTACAGTGGTACCGATGATATGCTTCAGGCTTTTGAGAAAATTAACAACAAATATGAACAGGGAAAAACTATTACAGCTCAAATAGTCAAAGAAAATTTAATGACTGCTTTACTGCCACCAGTAGATTTTATGATTAGAACGGGAGGAGAACCACACAATAGCAATGGTTTTTTAATGTGGGATAGCGCTAATGCTCAGCTTAAATTTTCTTCAGAATTATTTCCTGATTTTAATGGAAAAAAATTTACTAAAGCTTTAGATGAATATGCTCTAAGAAAAAGATGATTTGGGAATTAATAGT
>CAZWWQ010000073.1:0-3236 GCA_964637685.1 uncultured Bdellovibrionales bacterium
AAAAAAAGCTGTTGAAACTATTACACAGAAAAAAACTTCCAAAAAACTACTTCCTTATTTACTTTTTGGACCAGCTTCTTCTGGTAAAACAGAAGTTTATTTACATAGTATCCTACAATTTAGAAAACGAGATAAAGAACAACAATTTTTAATTTTAATTCCGGAACAAACTTTAACTCCTCAAGCTTTAGAGCGTTATGGGCAATATTTTTCTTCTAAAGAAATAGTTGTTTTGAGTAGTAACTTAACTTCAGGAGAATATTATGCCAATTGGTTAAAAATCAAAAAAGGAAAAGCTAAACTTATTATTGGTACACGTATGGCTGTGTTGGCTCCTTTTAAAAAACTAGGTTGTATTATTATTGATGAAGAACAAGATATGTCTTTTAAGCAATGGGATATGAACCCCCGCTATGATGCTCGAACTGTAGCAGAAAAACTAGCTCAAATACACCGATGTCCAATTGTCCGTGGATCAGCTACTCCTAAAATAGAAAGTTACTATCAAGCTCTACATAAACAATATCAATTAGTTAAATTACCTATTTTTAGCGGAAAAAATACTTCATTCAATTTGAAGCCAGTAACTCCTCGAACTATTATTGTAGATATGAAAAAAGAACGCTGGGTTAAAAATTATACTTGTATCAGCCGAGAGCTACGTTCAGAAATTGAATATGCTTTAAAAAATAAACAACAAATTATTCTTTTTATCAATCGTCAAGGAATGAGTGTTTTTTCAATTTGTCAAAATTGCAAGACCGTACTTAAATGTCCTCGTTGTTCTTTAGCTTTAATTTATGATCAGGCTGGAAATTATAAGTGTTCTCATTGTAGTTATAAAACAGGAATAACTCCTCAATGTAAAAAATGTGGTGGAATAAAATTTAAAAATGTTGGATTGGGTACTCAAAAAGTAGCTAAAGAAATTCAGAGTTTATTTTATTCAGCCAAGATACTTATTGCTGATAATTCTCAAACAGGGAAACGCAATTTTGTTAACAATATTTATCGTGATTTTTCTTTAGGAAAAGCAGATATTCTAATTGGAACGCAAATGATTTCTAAGGGTTGGGATTTGCCACGATTAACCTTAGTAGGTATAATAGATGTGGATAATTTATTAACTTTTCCTGATTTTTTAACCGAAGAAAAAGCTTTTCAATTTATGGTTCAAGTGGCTGGAAGAGTTGGTCGTCCCGAAGCTCAATTTCCTGGAGTAACTATTTTTCAAACTTTTCAACCCAAAAATAAAACACTTCAATTAGCAGTAAAAAAAAATTATATTCTTTTCTACCACAAAGAACTTGAGGAACGGAAATCTCTCACTTTACCACCTTACGGAAAGCTCATAAAATTAATTTTTCAACATCAAAAATTAGAGAATGTAGAGAAAGAAACAAATAATATGTACTTGAATATCAATAAATTAAGTAATGTTAGAATTACAGAACCGCACAGCCCTTTAGTAGCTAAAAGTAGAGGAAAATTTAGAAAACAATTAATAATTAAATTGTCTAACGATAAAATACCAACTTCACTGAAGAGAGAATTAAAAAAAATAAATTCTTCATGGTTAATCGATGTAGATCCAATCTCTATTTAAATTAAATAAAAAATATGGTTTTACCAATTGTAACTTATCCTGCTGATGTTTTGCGTCAGAAATCAAAACTTATAGAAGCTCCTTTCAAAAATGAAATTAAAGAATTAATTTTTGATATGTTAGAAACAATGGATGATAATGGAAATGCTCTAGGTTTAGCTGCTCCTCAAGTAGGAAAGTCTTTGCAATTATGCATTGTTAAATTTGAAGGAAAAACACATATTTTAATTAACCCACAAATTAAAAAAAAATCTTGGAAAAAAGAATTAGGAGAGGAAGGTTGTCTTTCTTTTCCTGGTAAATTTTTAACTATTAAGCGATCTAGTAAGGTAATAGTAACAGCTTTAGATAAAGACGGCACTCCTCTAACAATTAAAGCAGATGGCTTATTAGCTAGAGCTTTCCAACACGAAATCGATCATTTAAATGGAATTTTATTTATTGATAGATAAAATAGGTTTTTGAATTAAAAGTAAAAAATTATTTATATGAAAAATCCAATTAAATTACGTATTGTTTTTATGGGCACCTCTTCTTTTGCAGCCACTATTTTAAAAGCCTTGATACAAGCAGAGCATCATATTATTTCTGTCTATACTCAAAAAGAGAAAAAATCAGGACGTAATCAACAAATAACTCCTTCTAAGGTTAAATTATTAGCTCAAAAAAATAATTATTCCGTTTTTGAACCAACTGAATTTAATAAGGAGACCATAGAAAAACTAAAGGAACAAAAACCGGACATTATTATCGTTACAGCTTACGGAAAAATATTGCCTAAGGCTGTTTTGGATTTACCTGGATTTGGAGTGCTAAACATTCATCCTTCCCTACTTCCTCGCTTTAGAGGACCTTCTCCTATTCAAAATGCTATTTTAGAAAATGATACTTTAAGTGGTACAACTATAATGTTAATGGATAAAGAAATAGATAGTGGTGCTATTTTAAAACAAAAACAAATAACATTAAATCCTCAAGAGACTTATCAAGAAATTTTACCTAAGATGGCTCAAATTTCTGCACAATTATTAATAGAAACTATTCCCTATTGGGTAAAAAGAAAAATAAAACCTATCAAGCAAAAAGAAGAAGAAGCTACCTATTGTCAATTAATTGAAAGAAGTGACGGGAAAATAATTTGGGAAGAGACAGCTCTAAATATTTATAATAAATGGCGAGCTTTTATTGTTTGGCCAGGAATATTTACTTATTGGAAAGTTGGTGATTTTAATATCAGATTAAAATTAGAAAAGATATCTTTAATGAAAAAAGAAAAGGTAGTAGAAGTTAATTATAAGCTGGGACAAATTTTTCAATTAGGAGACAAAATAGCAGTTCAGGCTGGTGATGGAGCTATCGTTTTAGAAGAAATACAATTAGCTGGAAAAAATATAACAGCAATTAAGGATTTTGTTAATGGTCATCCAAATTTTATTAATAGTATATTAAAATGAAAATGAATACTCATAAAACAAATAATACCAACTTGACCCCTATTCTAATTGGATTAAGTTTAAGTGCATTAGTAATTGTTATTATTTTTTGGAAATTGCGTATTTCTCAAAATAAAATCACAACTAAAAATAATCAAAAAAAAATAAGTCAAAAAAAAGAAAGTACTAAGCAATAT
>CAZWWQ010000074.1:0-3212 GCA_964637685.1 uncultured Bdellovibrionales bacterium
ATGGGTATAAAAAAGACCAAAAGTCATAAAAAAAGCAAGAGAAAGAAATTTTTGAGAGAGTTGAAGCTCTTTTTTTGGGAGAATAGAAAATCCTTTTTCGAGAAATTCAAAAGTCCGATAACTAAAATATAAAATCATCGGTAAGAAATAATTGCCCATAATATTACCAAAAACACCACCACTAACGAATTTGGTCTGAGGAGATGTAATAGCAAAAAGTCCGCCTAAAAAAAGAAGAGAAAAAATAGCGATAAGCTGATTTTTAGAAACACGTAAAGTAAAAATAAATATGGTAAAAATACCAAGAAGATTAATAAGTAGAAGAAAATTAACTGGAAGGGCGGAAAAAATACTTAAATTAGTAATTAATTGTAATTCAGCCAAAACAATATGCTCGCCAATAATAAAATCAGGCATACCTTCATAATGGGTAAGTTTTCCACTATTAGCAATAACTTTACTCCAATAGGTGTGATGTCCCATATCGGTAGCAGTTGGAGCTACAGTGCTAGTTAAATAAGCAGTTTTAATAAAAAAAGTGAAAAATATAAGTAAAATTATTAAAAAAACTTGTGGTTGAGAAAAAGAAAATAATGATCGGGTCTTTTTTTCTGATTTCGCTAGTTGTGAAGAAAGCTTGGTTTTAGGCTTTTGACGAAAAATTCCGTAGCTCATTAGAGAGAAGATGAGTGCTCCAGCTAAAGCCGAAAAGGCGGTAATGGGTAAATTAATTTTATTATAAACGAAAGCAATAAAATCATTAATGATAATACCTAGGCCGAAAGAAAGAATGAAAGTTTCTAGTGAGCTTAAAATTTTGGTTTTTCCAAAAATAGCCAATAGTAAAAAATAACCTGGAGTAAAAAGAAGGAGAGCTAGTGCTAAATAAAATAATATTTGATTAAAAATAAAGTTAGCCATTGATTAATTTTTTATGGATGAATATTTTTTATGATTAGAATAATGTTATCTTTGCATTTCCCGTAAATATTTTTCAGCAATTTTTTCCCAAGTAAAATTTTCAACTATGTATTTGCTAGCCATTTCTCCGAAACTTTTCTCAAATTCTGGACCAGCGGAAAAAATAGCTTCAATTTTTTTCACCCACTGTTCTGTATTTTCTGGTTCAATTAAAAACCCACTTTTGCCGTTTTTTATGGCATCGGCTAAGCCTTGTAAATTAGAGGCTACTACTATTCTTTTGCAAACAGCTGCTTCAATAGCGTTAATACCAAAACCTTCTGAGGATCCTGGATAATTAATATTAGGAGCTACTACTAAATCAACTGTATTTAAAAGAATTTTTAATTTTTCTTGAGATAAATTGGGTAATAATTTCACCCTGTTTTCTAAATGATTTTTCTGAATGGCTTTTTGACAATCAATAAAATTATCTGGATCACCAATTGTTCTTTTAGCTACCCGATAGCCAGTAGCTATTAGTATCGTATTATCAGATAATTTAGGCATAACGCTTTGAATAAACCAGTGAGTTCCTTTATGAGGGACAAAGCGAGCTAGACGTAAAATAATTTTTTTGTTATTTATTTTTTTTCCGATTAATTTAGAAAGATCATCTCGGGTAAAATTACCTCTAAGTTTATTTTTAGAAACACCATTAGGGATAAAGACACAATGCTTTCGGGAGATACCAGCTTTAATGGCAGCTTCAATAGTAAAATTACCCACCATAAAAAGTTTATCTAATTTTTTCAAAGAAGGAATGTTGACTAATTGATAAATCTTAGGTAAAAATCCTTTTTTTTGAGCAAAGGTAATATCTAATCCGTGAACAATAGAAAAAAATTTCTTTTTGGGATGAAAAAATTTTAAAAAAGTAGCTACAGGAGCCAATACTCCGTTACCAACCAAACAAACATCATAATTAGTCATTAAGAAAAAAGCTCGGAAAAAAGTTATAGGAATAAAAATAGGCAACCAAATTTTGCCTTTTCCATTAGCAATAATTTTAGTAGGAGTAATTTTAGCTAGATTTTGAGCTAAATTATAATTCTGATTTTCTACACCACCCACAATAGGAGGATAAGAGTGAGAAATAAAAAGAATCTTAGTGTTCATAATTTAGAAAATGAAAATTGCTTATTACTAGTAGTTAGTTTTTTTTCGATATTTATCCTTTTTCCATTGATATATTAATTCTTCAGTCAATTGACGACTAGATTTAATCATATCAGCAATCAGAGCAAAAATTATGAATTGAATACCCAAAAAAATAAAAATAGTAGCAAAATAAATATAATGCAAATAGGGAGAAACTTTAAAATTTTGTAAATAGTGAAAGAAAAAACCAATTAATCCTAATACTCCTAAAAAAACAAAAAATAACCCTGGCCAACCAAAAAATTTAAGTGGTCGCACATCTCGTACGGCTTTCAAAATAATTTTAGTAGAATTACTGATAAATTTGACAATGGATTTAGTAATTTTTGGTTCGCGATTATTAAAATAAGTGACTGGTACGGACACCCACTCCAATCTTAAGTTTTTTCCAATAGCATCAATAATAGTTTCTTGAGTATAGGTAAAATGAACGTTAACTAAATTTAACCGTAACATAGCTTCACGATTATGAGCACGAAAACCACAAGTCAAATCATTAGTTTTATGATTAAGAAAAAAACCGATCATTTGAGCAGCTAATTGATTTAATTTATTTCTAATCCAAGGAATATTTTGAGCTTTGTGTTTTCCAAAACGATTAGCAATTACCATATCTGAACGACCTTGGACAATAGGGGAGAGTAATTGAGGTATGTCATCAGGATTAAACTGGCCATCAGCATCAATATTAACAAAAAAATCCGCTTGATTTTCTAAAGCACTACGCACAGCTTGCTTAAAAGAATAAGCTAGGCGACGGTTAGGTTTGTAGGAGATAATTAAATCTGCACCATTAGCTTTAGCAATCTCAGCAGTTTTATCAGTAGATCCATCATCCACTACTTGAATTAATTTTTCGGTTATAAGAGCTCCTTCTTGAGAATAAAATTTCTTATTAAAACTTTCTTTTATTCTTTGAATTGTTTCTCCAATCTTTTTTTCTTCGTTGTAGGCAGGAATATTGATGATTAATTTCATATTATTTTAAGATGAGTTAAAAATAACTATTTCTTTTTAATAATTAATTTAGGATCTACGCATTGAAATTCACTTTGTGCATTAACAATACCTTTGTGAATAAGATTGCTACT
>CAZWWQ010000075.1:0-3205 GCA_964637685.1 uncultured Bdellovibrionales bacterium
TAGATGGTCTTTTTATTGAAATTGGTTCCGTTCCTAATTTAGATTATATTAAAAATATAGGACTAGAAACGGATGAAGGAGGTTATGTAAAAATTAAAAAAGATAGTGCTACTTCTGTAGATGGTATTTGGGCAGCTGGTGATCTTACAAATGGTTCTAATAAATTTCGTCAAGTAATTACTGCCGCTTCGGAGGGGGTAATTGCAGTAAAAAGTATTTCTGAATGGCTGAAAAATAAGTAAGAAACCAAAACACTATGAAATCACTAAAAGGACTTTTAGGGAAACGAAAAATTAAACCATTAAAAACTTTATCAGATAAAGATGTTTTTTTTATTTTTAAAAAAGTAATTAAGGAGGAATTAGGTAATTTAGGATTAGAAAAACTTCAACCAGATTATTATGCTCATGGGACAATTTTTATTAAAGCAGCTAATTCCGCTTGGAGTGGAGAGCTTTTTTCTAACCGAACAAAAATTATTCGTCAAATAAATAACGAGTTGGGAGAAAAAATAATTAGAGAAATAAAGTTAAAATAAAAAAGATTAAAATTAAATAGAAAAATAAAAAATCACCTTAAATAAGATGATTTTTTTAAGAAATAATTAAAATTAAAAATTAATTTTAACGCTAATTTTATCTGATTCATCGTTATCATTATTATCAACTATAGTGGCTTTAATATTAAGAGTGGAACCATTATCACCAGAGGCATCATAATTATAGTTTAAAGAGGAGTCACTACCAGAAGCTACTTCTTTATCATTAACATAAAGTTTTACTTTTTGAATACCAAAATCAGCGGAAGATTTTACTTGAATAGAAACAGAAGAAGAAGTAATAGTAGTATTATTACTAGGTGATTTAATAGAAATAGAAGGTTGATATTTTTTAAAGTCATCCGCTTGACATTCTTTAGTTGGTGCAACTCCTTTGCCATAATCTTTATGTTTTTTAGTATATTTTATAATGGCTTTTTCCCAATTTTTGTATTGAGAATCGGAAGAAGGTTTTTTAGGTTGTTCCCCTTGAGGATCATCTTTATTAACGTAATAAAGAATAGTATGTACGTTAGCAAATTTTTTCTTATCTTGTTGACTAGAGGGACAATTATCGTTAGCTAAGCAATAATTATCACTGTCTGGTATTCTACAAACATTAACTTCTTGAGTGGCTTTTAATTTTCCGTCTAAAACTTTTTTTCCTGTTTCTTCGGGTTTATATTTAGGGAATTGATCAATATTGTAATTTTGTAAAGCTTTTTCCATAAAAGCGTGCCAAATAGGAGCGGCGACAAATTCTCCATCAGCTCCTTTTCGCATAGGGGTGTTGTCATTATTGCCTGCCCAAACACCAGCTGCTAAAGAAGGAGTATAGCCCATTGTCCAACCGTCACGCCAAGCGTTGGTAGTTCCAGTTTTAGCGGCTACTGGACGATCAGGAAAATAGAGAGGACTATGTGAACCAAAAACTGGAGAACGTAATTTATTACTAGAAAGAATGTAATCCAGCATAGCCATATATTTTTCCTTAACTACTTTTTGACCGTCACTAGATTTGTATTGTTCTAAAATATGACCATCTTTGTCTACTACTTTTAAAATAGAAACTTTGGGATGATAAACACCATCATCAGCTAAAGTAGCATAAGCATTGGTGTGGTCTAAAAGAGTTACCTCTCCTCCACCTAAAACTAGAGATAAACCATAACGATCGGGTTGGTTAAGAGTAGTGATGCCCATTTTATGAGCAAGATTAATAGAATTTTTAACTCCAGCCAAATAAAGAGTTTTTACCGCTGGAACATTAAGTGACATTGCTAGAGCATTTTTCATTTTCAATAAACCTCGGTTTTTACCGTCATAATTTTTAGGATTATAAATCTTTCCATCCGTTGTGCTAAAATTAGTGTTCACATCCCAAAGTTGAGTATCTGGCGTAAAACCTTTTTGAAAGGCGGTTAAATAAACGAAAGGCTTAAAAGATGAACCTGGTTGGCGAGGACTGAGGGCTACATTTACTTGACCATCAATTTTAGTATCGAAATAATTTTTAGATCCTACCATAGCTAAAATTTGACCAGTTTTAGGATCAATAGCCACCAAAGCAGCATTACTTGCTCCCCACCTAGTGGCGTTTTTAACTGCGCCTGCTTTTACTGCTTGTTCTGCTATTTGTTGAAGATTCCAATCTAAAGTAGTATAAACTTTCATTCCTCCTTGTTCTATGGTTTGTCGGTCATATTTTTTTTCTAAATATTCCTTGATGTACATAACAAAATGAGGAGCATCTATTTTATCAGAAAAAGGTTTGATTTTAGCTAAGATGTTTATTTTTTTAGCAGTATCAGCCTGTTCTTGTGTAATATAGCCTAATTTAGCCATTTGATTTAAGGCGTATTGTTGTCTAGCTACTAGATTTTTAGTGTGGTTTCCATAAGGAGAGTAGTAAGAAGGAGCTTTAGGGAGAGAAGCTAAAAGAGCAGCTTCTTCTAAAGTTAGTTGGCTAGCATGACAATTAAAATAAGTTTCAGCAGCAGCTTCTATTCCATAAGCATTAGAACCGTAAGGAATTTTATTAAGATACATAGCTAAAATTTGATCTTTAGAAAATTTTTGTTCTAATTCTACAGCTAAAATAACCTCTTTTATTTTACGTACGAGAGTTTTTTGAGAAGAAAGTAGAGAAAGCTTTACTAATTGTTGTGTAATAGTAGAACCTCCTTGAGCTGCTCCTCTATGAAGAATGTCTTTTAGAGCGGCCCGAAAAATACCTTTTATTTCTACACCGTGATTGGAATAAAAATTTTGATCTTCTAGTGCGATACTAGCGTATTTAATATTATCAGGCATTTGAGAGAAGGGGATTTCGGTGCGTTTTTCTTCTCCGTGAATTTTATATAAAACATGTTGTCCAGTACGATCATAAATTTTGGTGGTTTGAGCTAAGGTTAAAGTATTAAGTTTTTCAGGATTAGGAAGATCTTGAGCAAACCAAATAAAAATACCAGCTACTATTAAAATACCAGTTAAAATAAGGATAAATAAAATTTTTCCCGCTGTTTTCCAAGTGAATTTCCATTTTTTTTTCTTATTTTTAGAGGGAATAAGTTTGTTTTTTGGTGAAATTACCCACATAAAAAGTTATTTGGACTAATAAAATATTATTTAAGTTTATTTTATCTAAAGTTGATTTAAAATTAGCCA
>CAZWWQ010000076.1:0-3157 GCA_964637685.1 uncultured Bdellovibrionales bacterium
TGATTCTTGATTTTATTTTAATATATTTCTGGTCTAAGAAATATATTTTTTTAAAATTAAGATTTAATTTTACTTATTGGAATATATTTCTTCAAGAATCCTATCCTATCGGCATTGCTGTCATTACCACCTTTTTTTATTTTAAAATGGATACTATTCTCCTTTCTGTAATGAAAAATAGCTCTGAAGTTGGTATTTATAATGTTGCTTATAAAATTATTGAAAATATTACTTTTTTCCCCGCTTTAATTGTTGGTCTTGTTTTTCCTTTGATGGCTCGTTATATTTTTACTAACCAAAAAAAATTTCGCACTATTGCTAATAATACTTACAAAGTTTTTTGGGTTATGGTTATTCCTTTGGTAATTGGCACTTTATTTTTAGCGCCAGACATTATTTACTTAATTGGCGGCACCAGTTTTCAAGCTTCTATACCCGCTTTGAAAATTCTTATTTTCGCTTCAGTCTTTATTTTCTTTGGCACCTTTTCCAATGCCATTCTTATCGCTGGCAACAAACAAAAAAAAATGATGCTAATCCTTTTTGTAGCTGCTGGTTTTAATCTAATTACTAACTTAATTTTTATCCCCGCCTATTCTTATTTGGCAGCCGCTATTATTTCTGTTTTAACCGAAATAATAGTAGTTATTGGAACTTTTATAATAGTTAAAAAAGAATTTCATTATTTTCCTCATCTAAAAAACTTAAAAGGACTTTTAGGAGCTGGGGTGGTTATGTCATTAACTTTATTTAGCTTAAGAAATATAAATTTTTTAATAGCTGGGATTATTAGTCTTTTCGTTTATTCTGTTGTTTTATGGTTATTTAAAGTTATCGCTACAGATGAATTAACTATTTTACTAGCTAAAGAATAATTATTTTTTTATTTAATCACTTTATTAGATTTTATGTCTCTAATACCTAAAGTTTTCATTATTATTTTAAATTATAATGGAAAAAATTGTTTACTAACCTCCATCCGTAGTATTTTTCAATTAAATTATACTAATTTTGAAGTTGTTTTAGTGGATAACAATTCTACTGATGGTTCTTTAGAAGAAATTAAACACTACTTTTCTCAACTAGCTATTATTAAAAATAGTCAAAATATAGGTTTTTCAGCTGGTAATAATATCGGGATAAAATACGCCTTGGAACGTGGGGCTGATTATGTTTGGTTGCTTAATAATGATACCCAAGTTACCATTTCATCCCTTAGCAAACTAATGCGAGCTACTCAAAAGAATAAGTCTGTTGGTATTAGTAGCCCTATCATAATACAAAAAAATACTTCCAGCATATGGTTTTCCGGTGGAAAAATTAATTGGCTAACTATGAAATCTTTTCACCGAGTAAAAAAACTCCAACAAGATTATCTCTCTTCTGATTTTATTTCTGGTTGTGCTATGCTAATCAAGGTTTCTGTCTTTAAAGATATCGGGCTTTTAGATGAGGATTATTTTCTTTATTGGGAAGATGCTGATTTTTCGGTTCGCGCTAAAAAAGCAGGCTATCAATTATTAGTTTCGGCCCACAGTCAAATCTATCACCAAGAAAAAAGCAATAAACAAAACCCTTATAAAATCTATTGGCTAGTTCTTTCTGGCTTACTTTTTTTTCAAAAAAATACCCCCTTTTATCTTAAGCCTTGGATTTCTTTATATACCTTTGGAAGAAAAATCAAAAATAATTTTAACCTTAAATATCACAAAAAATCTAGCGCCTCACAAGTACAAAAAGCTTATCAGGATTTCAAGAAGAATAAATAATTTTCTGAATTTTATTTATTATTGGGTTCTACTTTCAATCAAGCAAAAATTCTATGTTATTTTCGTTATTATTACTATTATCCTTTTATCTTCCTTTTCAGCTGGCTTTGAATCCAGCTCCTGGAATAGACTTGGCCTCTATTAGAGTTTTGGTTTTATTTTTATTTTTTCTCTGGTTAGCTCAAGGATTAAAAAATAAAAAACTTACTATTCCTCACGATTGGTTAACTGTTTGGGTAGTTCTTTTTCTTTTTTTTAATTTAATATCTCTTCTTTGGGCTACTAATATTTTATGGGCTTGGCGTAAAATAGCCTTTCTTTTTTCCCTTTTTCCTCTCTATTTTGTAGCTAGTAATCTACTTAATCAAGAAGAAAAGAAGAAAAAATTAGTACATTTTCTTGTTTATGCAGGCTCTTTAATAGCCCTTATCGGTATTTTACAATTTTTTTCTCAGTTTATTTTCGGACTTACCAAAGCTTTTCAATTTTGGTCACATCATTTTATTTTATCTTTTCTGGGCCATAGTTTTGGCAAAGAAGTCCTCAGTAATCCTAGCTGGCTAGTCCACATCGGCTCACAAACCTATCTCCGAGCTATTGCTACCTTTCCCGATCCTCATATGTTAGCCTTTTTTTTAGGACTACTTTTACCTTTAGCTCTGAGCCTCTTTTTTTTAGAAAAAAAGAAACGCTGGCTTATAGCCTCTAGTTTAATCCTCATAGCTGACCTTTTCACTTTTTCTCGTGGTGGATATTTAGGTCTTTTAGTTGGTAGCTTAATGCTATTGATAATTATTAGAAAAGATTTTATCCAACGCCATCGCCAATCTTTAATTTTGGCTAGTTTAGTTCTTTTTTTAATATTAGTTATCCCTAATCCTATTTCTCTACGTTTTTTTTCTAGTTTTAATTTACAGGAAGGATCTAATGAGGGTCGCCTCGCTATGTGGAATAAAGCTAATACTCTTATTATTCAACATCCGTTAACTGGAATAGGTATTGGCAATTTCTCACTTAGTATTAATCCACTAGCTACTTACCGAAATCCTATTTATGCCCACAATACCTATCTAGATATTACTGCAGAAGCCGGAATTTTAGCTGGTCTGGCTTGGTTAGGAATTTTACTTTCCACTTTAATAAACTTTTTGAAGAAAGCTCGAACAGATATTCTTTATTTGGGAACCAGTATTAGCTTGATTATTTTCTCCGTACATTCTATCGTAGAAACAGGTATTTATTCTCCAGTAGTATTAACTTTATTTTTATTAATTATTAGTTTTAATAATTTTACTCCGAAAAAATATGCTCCGAAAATAATTTATTTAGAAAATTTAATTTATTTAGTTATTTTTCGTCAATTTTTCCCCTTTTTAAACTATCCAAAT
>CAZWWQ010000077.1:0-3042 GCA_964637685.1 uncultured Bdellovibrionales bacterium
AGATTAAGGATTTAGGTTTTCAATCGGTAACTCGTTCAGGAATAAGTTGGGGAATGGATGATTTAATTGTTCCTCAAAAAAAGAAGGCTATAATGAATCAGGCGGAAAAAGAAGTAGAAATTGTAAAAAAACAGTATAACATGGGATTTTTAACTGAAGAAGAGCGAAAGAGTAAGGTTATTGAAATTTGGAGTGAAGTGAAAAATAAAATTACGGATGCAGTACGATCTTCTATGGATAAAGAGGGTCCTGTTTATTCAATGGTTTATTCTAAAGCACGAGGTTCTGAATCAGTAGTAGTTCAGATGTCTGGAATGAAAGGTTTAATGGCTGGACCAACGGGAGAAACTATTGAGTTGCCGATTAAGAGTTCGTTCAAAGAAGGTTTGGATGTTTTGGAATATTTCATTTCTACTCATGGAGCTAGAAAAGGAATGGCTGATACCGCATTAAGAACAGCTACGGCTGGATATTTGACGAGACGATTGGTAGATGTTTCACAAGATGTTGTTATCCGAGAAAAAGATTGTGGGGATAAGGAAGGTGCTTATATTTATAGAGAAGATTCGGATAAAATTGGAGAAAGTTTTGCTGCTAGAATTAGTGGACGTTTTGTAATGGATGATATTGCTCATCCAAAAACGGGCGAGGTAATTGTAGAAAAAGGAAAGATGATTTCTAAAGAACAAGGAGAATTGATTGAAAAATTGAAAATTGAAAGACTGAAAATTAGAAGTGTTATTACTTGTAAGACAGCTCGTGGTCTTTGTCAGAAATGTTATGGTAGTGATTTAGGGCGAGGTAATTTAGTAGAAATTGGTCAGGCAGTAGGAATTGTAGCTGCTCAAGCTATTGGTGAACCAGGAACTCAGTTAACGATGCGTACTTTCCATATTGGAGGAATTGCGGGAAGTGATATTACCCAAGGGTTACCACGAGTAGAAGAAATTTTTGAAGCGCGACCACCAAAAGGAGAATCACTTATTTCAGAAGTTACTGGAAAAGTAGTTGCTATTGAGAAATCTAATAAAAATATTATTATTAAAATTGAAGCTGAAGATAAAGAAAAAACTATCAAAGAATATAAGGTTCCTGCTGGAGCTACTTTAAAGATAGCGGAAGGAGAATTAATTGGTAAGGGTAGCCAATTATCAGAAGGGCATATCGATTTGAAAAAATTGTATAAATCTATGGGGTGGGAAGCAGTTAGTCGTTATATTATTCAGGAGATTCAAGAAGTATATGCTAGTCAAGGAGAAAATATTAACGACAAACATATTGAGGTTATCATTCGCCAAATGTTTAGTCGTATCTTAATTCTACAAAGTGGTGATTCAGATTTATTAGTAGGAGATATTATGGAAGTAGATGAATTTAATGAAGCCAATAAAAAAATAGAAAAGTCTGGTGGGGAAAAAGCTCAAGGAGAAAGTTTATTATTAGGAATAACTAAAGTAGCTCTTTCTACGGAAAGTTTCCTTTCAGCAGCTTCTTTTCAAGAAACTGCTAGAGTACTTATTAATGCTGCGGTACAAGGAAAAGAAGATAAGTTACGAGGACTAAAAGAGAATGTTATTATTGGTAAACTAATTCCAGCTGGAACGGGATATAAAAAGTAGAAGAAGTTGTTATAGAATTGTTTTTTATTTTGTTGTATGTGAGGGTTGCAATTTATTCTTGAATCGAGACTAATCTTATTTGACTTTTTATTTTAGATGGTGTATAATGAAGATAGTTAAAAAACGGGTGAACGCCCGTTTTTTGTATTTTAAAAGGAAATAAAAAAGTAATTAATTTAAAAATAGGAACAATTCCGTTGAAGACGGCTTTGCTCTTACTAAAAAAATGGAAACAAAAACAGCTTGCACTTGTCCCGAGTGTCAAAAACGTGAGCAAATGCATAAAGAATCAGAAGAGTTTAATTTTGCTATTTTGATTGCCTTGGTGCCAGTAATAACATTAACTTTTTTTAATGCTGTCGGCTTATTGTAGGGAGAATAAAATAAACTATCTTTAAAACTGGGGTAATAATCCCAGTTTTTTATATCTTTATAAAAAATTAAACTATAATTTTGATAAGTAGCTTTTATTAAAAATTAGTAGTAAAATAAAAGAAAGAAGTAAATGTTTTTCTAGGGAAATAAAAAAAATAATTGACAAAGCCGAAAGATTAAAAAAGTTTTTAATTTTTAATGAATAAATGTATGAAACAAAAAATTAATGTAGCTATTATTTTTGGTGGTCAATCAGGAGAACATGAAGTATCTCTTTCTTCAGCACGAGCTGTAATAAATAATTTGGATACGGATAAATATCAAATCATTCCTATAGTGATTACTAAAAAAGGTAATTGGCTAATAGGGAAAAAAGGAGCACAATATCTAAAAGATAATGCAGATAAAATTGGTAAAGAAGGAGCTATTAGCGAGGAAGAGTCACAAAAGTTAGTGACAAAAAATAAAGAGAAGCATAATTTTTTACATTACGCTGAGGGAGAAATGCCAGAGAATGAAATTGATGTAGTCTTTCCTTTAATTCATGGACCTTACGGGGAAGATGGGCGTTTGCAAGGAATGTTAGATATGTTAGGGATGAAGTATGTTTTTTCTGGCGTGTTAGCGCATGCTTTAGGAATGAACAAGGCTAAAGCTAAAATTATAGCTAAGAGTTCAGGCGTTAGTGTGGCGGAAGATTTGATTATTGACAAAGAAAATTATTCCTTAAAAGATATTTTAGCTAAAAGGTCGTTGCCTTTGGTTATTAAGCCGTTAGAGTTAGGATCTTCGGTGGGGATTTCTATTGCTAAAAATAAAGCTGAATTAAAACAAGGAATTGAAAAAGCTTTTCAATATGGATCAGTAGTAATTTTAGAAGATTATGTGGTAGGACGAGAATTTACAGTTACTATAATGGGTAATAAAAATCCACAAGTTTTGGCAATTACCGAAATAATTCCTTTAATTTCTGACTTCTATGATTATAAAGCTAATACGAAGAAGGTGGCAGTAAACACGTTTGTCCGGCTGAAATTTCTTCGGAGTT
>CAZWWQ010000078.1:0-3017 GCA_964637685.1 uncultured Bdellovibrionales bacterium
GAGAACTAAATTGCGTGATAAACCGAGCACAATCCAGAAAAAAATAGCCAAAAGATTAGTTTCTAAGTAAGGTTGAAAATTAATAACTACTAAATAAAATACTAACATTCCTAGAAGAGAAAAAGATTGAAATTGATTAATGTTTTTCTTTAAAAATTTAATCAACTGATGTATGTTTTGATATAAAAAGGAAAGAAACAATCCTAGGCCTACTAATCCTAATTGAATCATAATAGCTAAAAAAGAATTATGAATATTGCGAAGAGCAATAAAATTCCGATAATTTTGAGTTTGTATATAAATTAATTTTCCTGTTCCTATCCCTAAAATTGGATGTCGTTGAAAATTAGTATAAGCTGTTTTCCAAACTAATTCTCGCCAAGTAAAACTCTTGTCTTCTTGAGCATTAACAATAGAAGTTCCTCGCTCTTTCAAAGTAGTTACTGTTTTTTGAGTAAATTGAGTAAAATGAGAGTTTGGTACAAGAGTTAAAAAATAAAAAATAAAAATTCCACCCACTAAAATTAACCACGAATAACTTTTAATTATTTTTCTTAAATCCAACTTATTTTTTGGTGATAAGTAAAAATAAATACTTAGAAGAGCTAAGGCCAATCCAATCCATAAATGTCGCATCATACTACCAATAATACCTACCGACCAAAAAATAATAAACCAATAAAAATATTTTTTTATCTTCTTATTTTTACTAAATATTAGATAAGTAAAAACAATGCTTAAGGCTAACGATAGATAGAATCCGTGTGTAAAAGCTAAAATTCTCACCCCAGGAGTAGATAAGGGCGTAAACTGTGTCCAAAAACCTTCACCTCGAATTATTCCTCCTACAATAAAAAAGATGATCGTCATAGCACCAGCTAAGAAAAACTGTCCTAACCTTTTTATTTCTTCCCGATTTTGAATTAAGGAAATTGTTATAAAATAAAGAAGGCTATAAAAAGCGTAATTTTTTAAAGAAGAAAAAGCTAAATAGCTATCAGTTTTAGTTATAAAAATACTACTAAAAAAATAAATTCCGTTCCAAATAATAAAACCTATTAGCCACCAGTCGTTAGCAATTAAATTAAATTTATTTTTCTTATAAATAAAAAAATTAAACAAAAAAATAAACAATAAGTTTGTTATTATAGCTAAAATTATAATATCTAGCGGATAAAGTTTATACTCTGTGCGCCCAATATATATAGGAACTAGCGTAAAAAATCTTTCAAAAATCATGGTTAAAAAAACGATAGCGTATAATCCAGAACGAGGATAAAAAATAGTTAATAAAAAAGCAATCATCATAGCCAAAAGATATATTGACAAATTAAAACCAATTAAAAAATTAGCTAAAATAAACAATCCTATAAAAGCAATAATAAATATAGCACTAATTATTTCTATGGGTTTATTTAAGTTTTCTTTCCTTAAAAGCATAAGGCTTATTTCTTCTTTATTAATCAAGTAAAATTAATCATTGGGACTATTTTCCAATAAATCTTTAACCAAAAATTATAGCATAAATCTATGAAAAAAGCAAGCCCTGAAATTCAATGAATTTCAGGGCTTAAAAGGAAGCAAATTATTTGGCTGGTGGCGCCAAATATTTACATCCTTTCCTACTGGAACAATCTATTGCCAATCCCTTGGCAATAGATTGAGGAGTGATCATTTGCCACCACACCCCTTTTTTGTTCTTCCAAGTAAAGTTGAAACCCTGGCCGAGTTTCAACGGAAAATGGAAAACTGGTCCAAGAGACTTGGTTGTCCCTCGGATGTCATCAAAAATGACGACATTTAAAAGTTTACATCCCGCCGGCAGAGGCGGAATGGTCACATTGCCATTACTCTGGCAATATGACGGAGCGGCATTTACCCATTTGGGTGTAGCCAAGGCTGTCCCTGCAAAAGCAACAGCAACCATTGTCAAAAAAACAATCATTATTTTTTTCATTTTCTTCTCCTTTGCCTACCGTGGCTCCTTCCATTGCCTTCTCCCTTCTACTCACATCTTTTTTTAAAAAAGACGGCTGGGAAATACTTTCGGTAGGCTTTGAAATGTAAAAAAACTATTTTTCCACAACCCTTTGTTGCGAAAAAAATGATTTTTTTACTTTTTTTCTTGGTATTTTATTTCTCTATAATATTATATCTTAGCATTTTTTTTGTTTTTATCAAGCTATTATTTTTTGAGTATAAGGTTTATCTAAAGATAAACCTTATACTCTATATATATTCAATTGAGTTATTAACTCAATTTACAATTTCAATACCTGCACTTTCGGATTACTGTAAAGCTTTTCCAATCCAAAATAGGAATTTAATTAATTTATTTTCTCAAGCCGCTATAAAGCTGAATATTACTCAAAGAAAATAAGTCAATATGTTAAGAGGTTACGGGGTGATTTTTGAACCGCTTCTGCTCTAACAGCAGAATACTTCTCTGTTATGAGCTTATGCAGTTCAAATCGTAAAAACAGACCAAAGGAATGACTGCCAGCTGCTCCTACGACATCAGAAGCTAATGTATAATCAAAGGACGGTCCAAACATCAACCAATCATTATATCTAGCTTCTGTTCTCAAATCTAGCCCCCACTGATGCTCTTCTGGAGCGAACCCCAGCTGAACACCAAAACGAGAAGCCCATTCATCGTTCCAATCTTTATGTAGCTGATAACCAACTACAAAATTGGCCCGATCATTGGGTTGGTCTTCTTTCCAACTGGAAGAGATAGATTTGTTTATATCTACCCACCCTTCTGAATAGAAGACATTCATCATATCTGGGGCAAATCGACGCAAATATTCTGCGTAGTACCCCAGTTCAAAATGATTCTCAGTTTTATGATAACCTGAAGAATCATTTTTTCCATGAATATTTTCCCAAAGTGTGCGAAACACCAATTGAGAAGATTGTGGATAACCAGTAGATGTGAGTCCACTCCACATCAATCCAGCCTGGGGACCAATTCCCCAGTTATTCCATCTGTAACCGGCGTCGGTTCTGCCATT
>CAZWWQ010000079.1:0-2966 GCA_964637685.1 uncultured Bdellovibrionales bacterium
CTGTTACGGCCTGCATAAATTTTTTATAATTTTGTCCAACACGTTTTTTATTGATAGTATAACCATTAATTAAATGCTGCTTAAGAGTTTTGGTCGCCCATTTTCTAAATTCAATAGCTTTAATTGAGTTTGTTCTATAACCAACAGCTAAAATAATATCTAAATTATAATAATCTACCATCTTTGTTTGAGTTTTTCCTTCAATAGCACCATGTTGAGTGGTCTGTGCAAATTTTGCACTAACCACTTTTTTATCCAATTCTACATCTTTAAAAATATTACCAATATGTCTAGAAACAACTGATCGATCTATTTTAAAAATTTCTGCGATTTGTTTTTTTGTAGCCCAAATCGTCTCACGCTTAAAATCCCCACGAAACTCAATGGCTCCGCTTTTGTTTTGATAAATAACTACCTGTTTTTGTAGTTTATTTTTCATAAGTATATTTGTTTTAGTTAAAAACCTGAAAGCGACCTTTTACAAGGTCGCTTTCAATCCTAGCAACAATTTAAAATAATTTCAACTACTTTTAATTTAATAATGGCTTCATTCCATTTTCCCAATTTCCATTGCAGTTTTTATCACTGTGTCAGGACTTAAGGAAATAGAATCTATCTTTTCCTCTACTAAAAATTTAGCGAAATCTAAAAAATCTGAAGGAGCTTGACCACAAATTCCTACTTTACGTTTATCTATATGAGCTTTTTTAATCACTTGCCGAATTAATTCTTTTACGGCTTCATTACGCTCATCATAAACATGAGCTACTTTAGCACTATCTCTATCTACTCCTAGGGTTAATTGCGTTAAATCATTAGAACCAATAGAAAAACCATCAAAAATTTGTCCAAACTCATGGGCTAAAATAACATTAGCTGGAATTTCACACATTACATAAACTTGTAATCCATTTTTCCCTCGCTCTAAACCGTGTCGTTTCATTTGAGCTAATACTTCCTCTCCTTCCTTAATAGTCCGACAAAAAGGAATCATTATTTTAACGTTAGTTAATCCCATTTCATCACGTACTTTCTTAAAAGCTTGACATTCTAAAGCAAACCCTTCTCGATAATCTGGATCATAATAACGTGAAGCTCCTCGCCAACCAATCATCGGATTAGCTTCTACTGGTTCAAAATTAGTACCACCAATTAAAGCTGAGTATTCGTTAGTTTTAAAATCAGACATCCGAACTATTACATCTTTTGGGAAAAAAGCGGCTGCAATTCTTCCAATACCTTCGGCTAATTTATCTACAAAAAATTCTTCTTTATTCTTATAGCCTTGAGTTAATTTATTAATTTTTTTTCTTTCTTCTTTGTTAGTTACTTTCTCAAAATGTCTCAAGGCCATTGGATGAATTTTAATATACTCATTAATAATAAATTCTTCTCGAGCTAAACCAACTCCATCATTAGGAATAAAGGAAAGATCAAAAGCCTGATCTGGATTACCTACATTCATCATAATCTTAGTTTTAGTTTTTTGAAGTTTTTTAAGATCAGTCCTTTTAATTTTATATTTAACCAATCCTCTATAAATATGTCCTTCTTCTCCTTCAGCACAACTGACTGTTACTTTTTCAGTATCTTTTATTACTCTAGTAGCATTGCCAGTACCAACGACACAAGGAATTCCTAATTCTCGACTAACAATAGCTGCATGAGAAGTTCTTCCTCCACTGTTAGTGATGATAGCACTAGCAATTTTCATTATTGGTTCCCAGTCAGGATCAGTCATTTCAGTTACTAAAACTTCACCTTTTTTAAACTGAGCAATTTTAGCTACATTTTTAATCACGTTAGCCTTTCCTTGCCCGATTTTACTACCCACTGCTGAACCACGACAAATTATTTTTCCTTTATCGGTACTTAATTTATATTCCTCTAAAACATTAAGATTTTTTTGCGATTGAACAGTTTCAGGACGAGCTTGAACCACAAACAATTCTTTAGTTCTTCCATCTTTTGCCCATTCTATATCCATCGGTTTTTTATAGTAATCTTCTATTTTCGCTCCCCAGTTAGCTAAATTAATTACTTCTATATCCGTTAAACAAAATTTGTTGCGATCCTCCATCGGGACAGAAACATCTTGAGTAGAAGAATTACCCCCCACGCTATAAACTAATTTATTTTTTTTACTTCCCATTTTCTTACCCACAATAGATTTAAATCCATTTTTCAAAGTTGGTTTATGCACAATAAATTCATCTGGGGTTACTTTTCCTTTAACGATATTTTCTCCTAACCCCCAAGAACCATTAATCACGATAGCATCTTCAAATCCTGATTCAGTATCAATAGTAAACATCACCCCACTAGCCGCCTCATCAGAACGAACCATTTTTTGCACTCCCGCACTTAGAGCAATATCAAAATGATCAAAACCTTTATCTACTCGGTAAGAGATAGCTCGATCAGTAAAAAGAGAAGAAAAACATTTTTTCACCGATTCTAAAAGCTGATATTCACCAATAACATTCAGATAGGATTCTTGTTGACCCGCAAAAGAAGCGTCTACTAAATCTTCTGCTGTTGCACTAGAACGCACAGCCACATCTACACCGCCAATAAAATGATTAATGTGATCATCTTTATCCCAAGTAATTTTAAAATCTTTATGACGAATATATTCACGGGAAAGCTGAGCATAATTATCTATTATTTCATTGCGTAAATCTTCTGGAAATTCAGACGCCAGAATAGCTTGACGAATCTGATAACCGCGCTTGGCTAAATTAACCATACTCCCAGTATTAAGCCCTTTCAAGATATTTTTGATTTTTTTATCTATTTCATTTTTTTTAATAAAATATCGGTAGGCTGCAGAGGTAATAGCAAAACCATTGGGCACTCTTATTCCTTTTTTACGAAGATGAGAATACATTTCACCTAAAGAAGCATTCTTTCCACCGACCAAGTCAATATCTTTAATTCCTACTTCTCGAAAACAAAGAATAAAT
>CAZWWQ010000080.1:0-2871 GCA_964637685.1 uncultured Bdellovibrionales bacterium
AAATCTTTATTTCGCTATCTAGCGGTAATTTTCTCATCAGTAATGAGTTTTGCTTCTTATTTGTTTAGCGATAAAATTGTTTTAAAAATGAGTAAAGCCCATGAAGTTAAGCGTGATTCTAATCGTGATATCTATAATTTAGTAGAAAATCTTTGTATTACTGCGGGTTTACCAGTGCCTAAAATATATATTATTCAAGATAGAGCTTTAAATGCTTTTGCTACAGGACGAGATAAAGAGCACGCCGTGGTGTGTTTAACTAGTGGGATTATAGAAAGGTTGGAAAAAGTTGAATTAGAAGGAGTTATTGCTCATGAACTTTCGCATATTGGCAATAGAGATATTTTACTCTCCACTATTATTGTGGTTTTAGTGGGTTTTGTAGCTTTGATGGCTGACTGGTTTCGTAATTGGGTATTTTTTGGTGGTGGTGATAATGAGGAGGGTGGACAGTTGCGAATGATTATGTTTGTAGTAGCTATTGCTCTTTCTATCTTAGCTCCTATAGCGGCAGTTTTAATGCAATTAGCCATTTCTCGTAAACGAGAATTTCTGGCTGATGCTGATGGAGCGTTACTTACTCGTTATCCAGAAGGCTTAGCTAGGGCCTTAGAAAAAATTTCAGCTGATCCACAACCGTTAAAAGAGGCCAATAGAGCTACGGCCCATCTTTTTATTGCCAATCCTTTTCGAGGTAAAAAAGTGGCTAAACTTTTTATGACTCATCCACCAGTGGAAGAACGGATAAAAGCCCTAAGAGGAATGGATATAAAATGAAAATGATACAAAATTTAGTATGTTTTTAAAATTGTTTAAATATGCTACAATACAAAAATAAGTATCTATGCTAAATAGAAAGTGAGGTGTATATTATGGAAGAACAAAAAAATCAAAATCAACAATCAACATCAGAGCAACAACCAGTATCGCAACCAGTAGTTTCAAAAACAAATGAAGTTGATTCTAGTGATATAGAAAAGAATAAAGCAATGGCTATAATAGGTTATATTTTTCCAATTCTTTTTTTCATACCTCTTTTAAATGATGAGACAAAAAATAGTCCTTTTGCTAGATTTCATGCTAATCAACAATTGGATTTGTTGATTTATTGGATTGCTGGATGGATTATTGCTGGAATAATTTCCTTTATTTTAGCTATAACTATATTTTTAATACCTCTAATTCCTCTTGTAGGAGTAGTCTACTTTATAATTGGAGTTATTTTTATCATTTTAGGAGCTGTGGATGCTAATAGAGGAATAATGAAAAAATTACCGTTAATTGGAGGAATTGAACTCATAAAATAAAAAATATTCTTTTTCTTATTTCGGAAAAATAGGCAAGTGATTGCCTGTTTTTTGTTTTTAAACTAAACTAACAATATAAACAAAGATATAAAAAATAAAATGAAGCGAACCAAAATTATTGCTACGCTAGGTCCAATAACTAGTTCTCAAAAAATTATAAAACAATTAATCCTTTCTGGTTTAGATGTAGTGAGAATTAATTTTTCTCATGGTACACATCAATCCAATGGTGAAATGATTGATCGAGTAAAAGAAATCAGAAAAAAAACTAAAAAATCAATAGGAATTATAGCTGATTTACAAGGTCCGCGTATAAGAACTTTAGTTAATAAGGAATTAAAAATTAAAGAAGGAGAAATAGTTAGGGTTTGGGATAATTTTAAAAAAGCTCAACGCTCCATAACTCCTACTAAATATTTTGCTTTGGATTGGATAGGGATTATTAAAAAAATAAATATAAAAGATAAAATTTTAATTGAAGATGGGCTATTACAATTGAAAGTAGTTGGTAAAAATAAAAATTATTTAGAGGCACAGGTTGTAGAAGGAGGAATAATTAAAAATCATAAAGGAGTTAATATTCCAGATACTAATTTAAAAATATCGGCAGTGACAAGTAAAGATGAAAAAGATTTAAAATTTGCATTAAGCAAAAAAGTAGATTTTATAGCCCTTTCTTTTGTTAGTAATGCTCAAGAAATAATTCAAACACGAAAAAAAATACAAAAAATAATAGGACATTCAGGAGCGTTGCCTCATATTATTGCTAAAATTGAAAGAAAAGAGGCTATTAAAAATATTCAAGAAATTATTCGAGCTGCTGATGCTATTATGGTAGCTAGGGGGGATTTGGGGATTGAGTTAGATGAAAGTAGAGTAGTTATTTATCAAAAGGAAATTATTGCTCACTGTCTAAAATCAGCTACTCCAGTTATTGTGGCCACTCAAATGTTAAATTCTATGATAGAAAACTCTCATCCCACTAGAGCCGAAGTAAGTGATGTTTCTAATGCTGTCATTGATCATGCTGATGCAGTAATGTTGTCAGGAGAAACAGCTAATGGTAAATATCCAATACAAGCGGTAAAGGTAATGAAAGATATTATTAAAAAAACAGAACAATCGCCCTTTGATGTTTTAAAACACGGATTTTTACAAGATCGGAATCAATCAGTTTCAGCAGCTATTGCCCATAGTGCACACGAGTTATTAAAAGATACTAAATCTAAAGCAATAGTTGCTGCTAGTGTGAGTGGATTTTCAGCACGAATGATTACTCGTCATCGTCCAGAAAAACCTATTTTTGTGATGACTAATAGAGAAACTACTTATAATCAATTAAGTTTAGTTTGGGGAGTAGAAAGCTTTATTTTGCCTGATTGCCAAACCCTAGATGAGCTAATTGATCAGTCCGTAGAAACCTTAAAAAAAGAAAAATCTATAAAAAAACAAGATAAATTAGTCATTGTTGCTGGGCGTCCGCATATAGTTAAAGAACATATGAGTTTAGTCAAAGTGGAAGAAGTGAGATAATAATCTTTTAAACAAAATAATTGTTTTATGG
>CAZWWQ010000081.1:0-2856 GCA_964637685.1 uncultured Bdellovibrionales bacterium
CAATGGAAATGGTCAGTGCGGCTAAAATGAGGAAATCAGTAGCCAGTGTTTTGGCTATCCGTCCTTATGCTCATAGTGCTTGGAGTGTACTTACTAATTTAGCTCGGTCTTTTGATAAACAAAGAGGAGGGCTTTTAGAAGTGCGGGAAGTGAAAAAGATACTAGTTATTGTTATTACCTCTAATCGCGGTCTTTGTGGTTCATTTAATGCACAAGTGGTTAAGAAAATAAAAAAAGAATTAACGGATTTAAGTCGCTTAAAAATAAATAGAATAGGAAATAAAAAAATAAAATCTTCTCTTCCTGACAAGAAGATTAAAGTTGATTTTATTACTATTGGGAGAAAAGGAGAAACTATGATTAGAAGAATATCACATAAAATTATAGCTACTTTTCCAGATCTAACCTATTTGCCAAAAGCAGAAGAGGTAAGGGCCGTTTCTAAAGTAGTCATAGAAGATTATTTAGCTAGGAAATATGATAAAGTAGCTATTGTTTATACAGATTATGTTTCCGCTATTAATCAGCAAACTAAAATTAGACAGGTTTTGCCGATCTCAAAAATTGATATTGAAAAGCATATTACTGAAATGAGTAGTACTGTCTCTCAGACAGAGATTAAAGAACCAAAATTGGAATACAAGATTGAGCCAAGTCCTAAAAAAGTTTTAGATTATATTTTCCCTCGTTTAATAGAGATGCAGATATATCATGCTATTTTAGAATCTAATGCCTCTAAAGAAGCTTCTCGGATGATGGCGATGAGAAATGCAACGGATGCAGCGGGAGAAATGTCCGAGAATTTGACCCTCATGTACAATCGGATTCGTCAGCAAAAGATTACCCAGGAAATTGCTGAAATTGCGGCTGGGAGAGCTGCTTTAGAAAAATAAGGAGTAAATTTTTATTTGATTAAATTTTTTATTATTGTGAGTAAGACGAAGTATTAAAACAACTATTTGAATAGAAAATTGTTTTGTTGCTACGTTTCTCAAAGTAACAATTGTTATTATGAATGTAGAAAAAAATATAGGAAAAATTGTTCAGGTTATTGGTCCAGTTGTAGATGTTGAGTTTTCAACAGAACTACCTAGAATTTATGATGCTTTGGAAGTTCAACTTTCCAAAATTGAAGGAGAATTAACCGAACATTCTTATAAGATAATTTTAGAAACCAATCAGCATATTGGTGGTAATAGAGTACGAACAGTGGCAATGGGGTCAACTGATGGATTAAAGAGGGGGATGGAGGTTGTAAGTACTAATAAGGCGATCTCAGTTCCTGTTGGAGAAGGTGTTTTGGGAAGAATGTTTAATTTATTAGGAGAACCCATAGATGGTATTAAAGATGAAATTAAAATAACAAGAAAAGATCCAATTCATAGAGAAGCTCCTAAATTTGATGATCAATCTACTAAAACAGAAATTTTTGAAACAGGGATTAAGGTAATTGATCTTATTTGTCCTTTTGCTAAAGGAGGAAAGGTAGGTTTATTTGGAGGAGCTGGAGTAGGAAAAACAGTTACTATTCAAGAATTAATTCGTAACATTGCTCATGAGCATGGAGGATATAGTGTTTTTGCTGGGGTAGGAGAACGGACAAGAGAGGGGAATGATCTTTATCATGAAATGAAAGAATCGGGAGTTTTAGATAAGACAGCTTTAGTTTTTGGTCAAATGAATGAACCACCAGGAGCTCGTCAACGAGTAGCTCTGTCTGCTTTAACTATGAGTGAATATTTTCGTGATGATGAAGGAAAAGATGTTTTATTTTTTATTGATAATATATTTCGTTTTACGCAGGCGGGTAGTGAAGTGTCAGCACTTTTAGGACGTATTCCGTCAGCTGTGGGATACCAGCCAACTTTAGCCGAAGAAATGGGGCGTCTTCAAGAGAGAATAACTTCTACTAAAAAAGGTTCAATTACTTCAGTGCAAGCTATTTATGTTCCAGCAGATGATTTAACTGATCCAGCTCCAGCTACTGCCTTTGCTCATCTAGACTCAACAGTTGTTTTATCTAGAGCGCTTTCTGAGCTAGCTATTTATCCAGCCATTGATCCGTTGGATTCTAACTCTACAATTTTAGATCCAAAAATTGTTGGAGAAGAACATTATAATGTGGCACGAGAAGTGCAACAAATTTTACAGCGCTATAAAGATCTACAAGATATTATTGCTATCTTGGGAATGGAGGAATTATCTGAACAAGATAAAATAATTGTTTCTCGAGCACGAAAAATTCAGAAATTTCTTTCTCAGCCATTCTTTGTGGCCGAAGCCTTTACTGGAAGTCCTGGAAAATATGTGAAATTAAAAGATACTATCAAAGGGTTCAAGATGATTTTAGCGGGTGATTTAGACAATATTTCCGAGCAAGAATTTTATATGAAGGGTTCTATTGAAGAAGTTCAAGTAAATAAATAGTTTTGTGGTCAATGTATATATGTCAAAATTAAGCATAAAATTTAAATTAGTTAATCCAGAGCGAACAGTTTACGAAGGAGTTATTATTCAAGCAACATTGCCAACAAATAGTGGTGAAATTACTGTTTTACCTCATCATTGTTCTTATATTGCAAGCCTTCAAGCTGGAGAGATAATAATTAAGGAAAAAAATAATAGAGAAGTATTGTTAGTAATTTCCGGTGGTTTTATTGAATTTCATGGAAATGAACTAGTTGTTTTAGCTGATACGGCAGAAAGAGCTGAAGAGATCGACTTAAAACGAGCGCAAGAAGCTAGAAAAGAAGCTCAAAAACTGAAATCAAAAATTATTGCTACTGATGAGGCTGAATATGCTCGAGTACTAATTGCTTTAGAAAAACAATCAGCTAGAATTAGAGTAGCTAAAAA
>CAZWWQ010000082.1:0-2855 GCA_964637685.1 uncultured Bdellovibrionales bacterium
CTTATGGGCTTTTTTATACCCATCATTTAACCGCTCTTATTTTTCTTTTCATCGCTCTTTTTTTAGTCTTTTTTTATTTAATTATGAATTATCAGCACACTTTCAAAATAATCAAAATTCTAGGAAAAATAATTTGGTCGCCTTGGATTATTGCTACTCTTTCTCTAGGAATATTTTTTTTCTTTTTCGTTTTTACTCCTAATTATTTTCATGATAGTGCTGTTAAAACTGCTGTCGGAGCTCCTTCTAAAGCTACCCGTAATGGGTTAAGTCTAACTAACTTAAAATCATCAGTTGGAGAAGCTAGATTAGCCTTAGGTATTATCGGCTTATTTCTTTTAGCTTTAAGCTATAAAAGAAGAAATTTGGGTTTAGCTATTATTTTTTCTTGGACCATTATGCTTTTCTTAATGTCTAGCGAACCCCAGCTTCTTTTTATTAATCTTCCTAGCTCTCGTATCGGCAATTATTTATCCTACCCCCTTTCTATTCTTTCCGCCTATGGACTCTTTTTTCTTTTTCGTCCTCAAACTCCTAAGTATTCTCTTTCACCAAAACTTTTAACCAGTACTTTCTTTGTTCTGTTAATTTTTATTTTAGTTAGCGGTTTATCTGATAATGCCCAAGCTTTTAAGAAGTTACCTAATTTTACTCCTATGGTACAAACCTTTTCTGTTGCTCAATACTTAGCACAAAGAACTCAACCTAATGATATCATTTTAAAGGATCATAATTACATTAAATCTAGTGACACTTGGATTAAATCTTTTTTTATGCGCGGTTATAAATATCCTCTTTCTCGAAGTTATTTTAAACGTTATAATGATAAAACAAAGCCTCGAGAAAACTGTACTCTTATTATGATTAGTAATCCTCAATCTTCTGACTCACAAAAATGTTTTACTCATACTCAGGTTGATTTTATTATTGTTAACCCTCTCTATGACTCTGCTCAATTTGATAAGCTCTCTCAATTTAATAAAATTTATGCCACCGATTCAGTAGTAGCTTATTATCGAAAATAATTATGCAAAAAAAAATTATTATTTTTATAGCTCTTTTGTTCATCGTTAGTTCTAGCTGGCTTTTTTATGTTAACCAACAAGAGACTAATCCTAATAAAAACAAAAATTGGTGGTCACTCTCCTTCCAAGATCCTCAATCTAATAACCTAGCTTTCATAATTGAAAACTATAGCCAAGAGACTAACTTTCATTGGCAACTATTAAAAGACAATCAAGTCATAACCCAAGGCGAGCTTGAAATAGCCAAAGGTTATTCTCATCAAGTATCTCTTAATTTATCTGACTTTTTTACCTCCTCTTTAACGGGAAAGTTTATTTTGCAAGTAAAAACAAACTCTCATCAAAAAGAAATTTATAAAAATTTATAATTTTATTACTATGAAAAAAATTTTATTTGTTACTAGACCGATTGTTCCTCCTTGGGACGAAGCCTCTAAAAATTTTGCCTATACTTTAGCTAAAAAAATTACTGGCTTAGAATTGGGTATGCTTACTTGTGGTTATGTTTCTAGCTTACCTAAAAACGTCCATCAACATCCTATTTATACTTCTAGTTCTTTTAGCTATTTCCAAAAACTAAGATTAGTTAAAAATTTAAGAAAAATTAGAAAAGATTATGATATTCTCCACTATCTTTTTACTCCCACCAAAGCCAACTCTTTTTTGATAAAAAACTTTCTTAGTACTCAAAAGAAAGCTCATTCTATTCAAACTATTGCTACTCTACGAGAAGATTTATATTCGGACAAAGAAATAAAACGACTTCTTTTCGGCGATCTCATCATTACTTATTCTGATTATGCTAAAAATAAGTTGAATTCCTTAGGTTTTAAAAACGTTAAACGAGTTTATCCTGGAATTGATCTTAACCTGTACCATCCAACTTCCAAAAACTCCAAACTTCTCAAACTACTTAATTTAAGTACTGATGATTTTGTTATTGCTTATCCCGGCGAATATACTCGCTTAGGATTTACTAATGATTTAGTGCAATTTATTCTCCACAATCAAAAAGAATTACGAGAGAAAAAAATAGTTATCATTTTCCCTGGTAGAGAAAAAAATCAACAAGATACCATTAAAAGAAAACAGTTAGTACAATTATTTCAGCAACAAAAATTATCAGATTTAGTTAGATTTCCTGTTCCTTTTTTACGTGATGCAGTTAAAGAGTTAGATCATATGCAAAAAATGTATAATTTAACTGATATTATCCTATTTCCCGTTCATAACATGCACGGGAAATTTGATATTCCTTTAGCAGTAGTAGAAGCTATGGCTTGCGAAAAACCAGTTATTCTTTCTGATTTGCCAATTTTAAGCGAACTCGCGAAAAATAATAACTCTGTTATAATTAAAAAAGGTAGTCTTATTGAGTTACGAAAAGCAATTTTAAATTTGTATGAGAATAAAAATAAACGCAAAAAAATCGGAAAAGAAGCTCGAAAATTTGTTACTCAAAACTTTGATATTCAAAAAATATCCCAGACTTATCAACAAATCTATGAAAAATTATAATTATAATTATAAACTTAACTTTTAACTAATTTTTTATGTCTCAAAATCAATTTCAAAAGTTATCTCCCCATAAAAAACAACTTCAATTTGATGGAATGCAAGTTCCCGCTATTTTTCATCTCTCGGATGATTTAATGCCTAATGAGAACACGCTGGAAGAAATTAAGCGAGTAGCCTCTCAGAAATATCTTTTTCATCATATGGCCATTCTTTCTGATGTGCATAGTAAAAAGGGACGTAAAAATCCTACTGGAACAGTGGTTGCTACCCAAAATTATTTACTTCCCCAAATTAATGATACTGCTCCTAATT
>CAZWWQ010000083.1:0-2673 GCA_964637685.1 uncultured Bdellovibrionales bacterium
TTTATTAACACCTTCTATTTTAATTACATTATTATTAGCTACTGACACTATTTTTAGAGGGGCTTTAGATAATAAAGTTAAATCTATAAGTGAAATTCATAAAATAAAAGTAGCTCTTGCTATTGCTAGTTTGATAAAAAAGCCAACAGTTGCTAGAATAATACCAGGAGCTTTGAATAAGCAAGTAGTTAAGGCAGTAGCTAAAGTGTTTAAAAAATAAACAAAATTTAAATATCTAGTTTAAATAGTTTAGTAAAAAAACAAAAATAAAGTTAAATAAAAAAATATGAAAATTTATCAAAAAAAAATTAAATTAGAAAGTACTACTCAAATTGAATTTATAGATATAACTACTCAAATTGAAGAAATTTTGTCTAATTCTGGTGTTCGAGAAGGGCAAATATTAGCTTATTCACCTCATACAACAGCCAGCATTGTAATTAATCATAATGAGCCAATGTTAATACAGGATTTTATGCGAACTCTTTATCGGTTAGTGCCTGTTAGTGATCGTTATTCTCATGATATTTTTGAATTAAATCGAAAAAATATTTCTGATGGGAGGAGTAATGGTCATTCACACTGTAAAGCTATGCTTTTAGGTGCTAGTCAATCACTACCAATAGAGAAGGGACATATGATTCTTAGTGATAAACAAAGTATTTTTTTTGTAGAAATGGACGGAGCTCGTAAAAGAGAAGTCATTATTCAATTGATTGGAATTTAATAAAACAAGTTATGAATAATTTAATAAATGATTTAATTAAAGAGGGCTATTTAAAAACTGATTTGATTATTGATGCTTTTTCGGAAATTAATCGAGTAGAGTTTTTACCAAAAGATTTAAAAAAGGAAGCTTTAGTTAATATAGCTTTGCCGATTGGATACGGAAGAATTATTCTTCAGCCTTCAGTTATGGCTTCTATGTTGGAGTTAATTAATCCTCAAAGAGGACATAATGTGCTAGTTGTTGGTTCTAGCTCTGGTTGGGCGGTTACTTTACTTTGTTATATTGTTGGACGTCAAGGACGGGTAACGGCACTAGAAAAAAACAGTAATTTAATGCAACGAGGAGAAAATAATGTAGGTAAGTATAATTATCGTCGTAATGGAGAAGAGGGAGTAGCTGAATTTTATATAACTGATGGCGTGGAAGGTTTTGAAAAGAATGCTCCTTATGATGAAATTTTAATTTTAACTCCTTTAGAAATAGTAGCAGAAAGCTTTAAAAAACAGTTGTCCTTAGGGGGAAAATTAGCAGCTTTAGTAAAAAATAATATTTATTATTTAGAAAAGAAAAGTCAAAAGGATTTCTATAAAGAAGAGTATCCTGGATTTGGAGGAGCCCCGTTGATTGCTAATTAGTCAAAGCAATAGAAGATAAATATGTTGATCAAAAAAAAGTTTATAGGTGTTATTTTAATTACCCTTCTTATTACCGGAGGTCTTTTTTATTTTAGAAATCAAGTTTATTATGCTCATAATTTAGATACGGAGAAAGTTTCTTTTTCAGTTGAAAAAGGAGAAAAGAATATTGAGATTGCAGAAAAATTAAAGCAAGCTAATTTAATAACAGGCAAGATATATTTTTATTATTACCTAAAAACACATAAGCTGGTTAATAAAATTATGCCAGGTGTTTATTTGCTTTCTTCATCAATGACTATTCCAGAGGTGGCTCATATATTAACTAATCCACAAGAAATTTTTATTAAAATTACTTTTCCAGAAGGATTTACAGCTAAACAAATGGCCGCTAGATTAAAAGCGCAAGGTCTTCCAGGCGATAAATTTTTACAAATAGTAAATAATCCACAACATCTTAAAAAACGTTATTCATATTTAGCTAGTGATAAAATTAAAACCTTAGAAGGTTATCTTTTTCCAGATACTTATTTTTTTAAAAAAGATACAATTGCTCAAAATATCGTTGAAAGATTAGTAGACAATTTTAATAAAAAAATAACTGTTCAAATGAAAAAAGATATTTCTAAACAAAATAGATCTTTAGGAGAAATAATAATAATGGCTAGTATTATAGAAAAAGAGGTGCAAACAAAGAAAGATATGAAAATAGTTTCTGGTATTTTCTGGAAACGCTTAGCCAATAAACAAAAATTACAAAGTGATGCTCCTTTATCTTATATTCTAGGAGATAAAAATGATCAACATCAAGGAGATGATTTAAAAAAAGATTCTCCTTACAATACTTATCTTTATCTAGGACTTCCGCCTGGACCTATTTGTAATCCTGGATTAATGGCTATTTCAGCAGCCGTCTATCCTCAAAATTCAAGATATAATTATTTTTTAACAGCTATAGCTAAGGGAGAAAAGAAAGTTGTTTATGCACGAACCTTTGCGGAACATGTAAAAAATAGAATAAAATATGGACTTTAAAAATTTAAAATAGTAGAAGATTAATTAAATAAAATATGCTAAAAAATAATCAAGATGCTATTCCCTTAGCGGATAGGATTCGTCCCCGAAAAATAACTGATTTTTTAGGACAAGAAAACTTAGTGGGAGCTAAGTCTTTTTTGTATCAAGCTATAGCTAATGACCAAATTCCTTCTATGATTCTTTGGGGTCCTCCAGGTTCTGGAAAAACTACATTGGCTCATATTATAGCTCAAAAAACTCAAGCGGAGTTTTTGCAATTGAGTGCAGTTA
>CAZWWQ010000084.1:0-2665 GCA_964637685.1 uncultured Bdellovibrionales bacterium
GACCTGATAATTTAAAAAAATTAAAAAGCTGCTTAATAATAAAAATAATTCTTATTTTTTAATATTAAAAAAAGAATTAATTTTAAACATTTTAATATTAGAAAAAAATTATACTCATTAGAAATAACTACTACCACCTTACCTTAATACAACGTCTTTTCATATTGATCCTCCAATGAAACATTTTTTAATAAAATACCATCTTCCAAAACTATTCCTGTTCCTCGTACTACTGCAGTTAAAGGATCTTCCATCATACGTACTGGCATTTCTGTTTGATCAGCCACTAGACGATCTAAGCCACGAATAAGACTTCCTCCACCAGCCAGAATAATACCTTTTTCCATAATATCAGCAATAAGTTCTGGAGGAGTCTCTTCAATTACTGTTTTAACATTATTTACAATAATTCTAATTGAACGAGAAAGCGCTTGTCGTATTTCTGCGTCACTGACAACAATTTCTTTTGGTAATCCTGTTACTAAATCTCTCCCTCTAAGTGTCATATTACTTTTCTTTTCTTGTTCACAAGCACTTCCAATAGCAATCTTAGCATCTTCAGCTGTTTTTTCTCCGATTAGCATATTGAATTCATTGCGACAATATCTCACCACATCTTCGTTCATTTTATCTCCAGCCACTCTTAAATTTCTTGATACTACAATACCACCCAAGGAAATAACAGCAATATCCGTTGTTCCGCCACCGATATCTACAATCATGTTACCTGCTGCATCTTGAACTGGAAGACGAGCCCCTATAGCTGCTGCCATAGGTTCTTCAATCAAATAAACTTGCCTAGCCCCTGCATTAATAGTAGCATCAATTACTGCTCGTTTTTCTACTTCTGTAACACCTGATGGAATACCTACTACTACTTGAGGACGAGAAAATAGCATTATCTTATTTTTATGCACTTTATTAATAAAATATTTGAGCATTTCTTGAGTCGTTTCAAAATCATTTACCACCCCATCAATTAATGGACGTGCGGCTATAATATGACTAGGAGTTTTTCCCACCATTCTTTTAGCTTCTTCCCCAATAGCCAAAACCTGTCCTGTTTTTTTATTTATAGCTACTACCGATGGCTCATTGATAACGATCTCTCCATTATTAATACATACTAACGTATTAGCTGTTCCTAAATCAATTCCAATATCTTGAGATAAATCACCAAATATTTTTTTAATTAACTTTTGAAAAAAATCTTGAATTTTATTAGCTATTTTCATTTTTTAACCCCTTAATTTTTAATTACGGCTTAAACAAAAAATCAACATTTCTTAAATTGACAATGCCTTGATTAAATTAAATTTATGTTTATTTTTCTTCTCTCCATCTTACTTTAAAGCAAGCTAACTGTCAAAAACTAGATTACTATACCACTTCCAAAAACTAACTCACCATCTCATATTTCCAGCAAGATATTGAGCTATATCTCTAAAAGTAACCACCACCATAAGTAGAATAAGCAAGATAAAACCAACTGAATGAAAATTTTGTTCTACTTTTTGGCTCACTGGACTACCTTTAATTTTTTCAATTAAAATAAAAAATATACGTCCTCCATCTAAGGCAGGAAAAGGTAAAATGTTAATAATGCCTAAATTAATACTTAATAAAGCTGCAAATTGTAAAATATAAACCAAACCTAAATTAGTAACTTGTTTAGTTAAAACAGCAATCCCTACCGGTCCAGCTACATCCATCCCTACGCCATGTCCCATAAATAGGTTGGTAATAATTCCCCCTAAAGCCACCAATATCGCCCAAGTTAAATTAACAGTAGTTTTTAAACCTTCCCAAAAAGCTTGATACCAAACATATTTCACAATAGAAGTTTTTACTAAAGCTACACCTAATGAACCTTGTCCTTCTGGAACTATTGTACGAGGAGTTATCTTTATCAGTAAATTCTGATTTCCTCTCTTGATTGCTAAATTCATTTCTTGACCAGCATTATCTTTTATATATTTTTGTACCGAAGCTACTGTTGTCAAAATAATTTTTTGTCCTGATAAGCTTCTTTGTTCTTTAGCTATTTCATCTCCCACTTTTAATCCAGCTGATTGGGCTGGAGTATGAGAAACTACTTCAGAAATTTGAACTTTACCTAAAGCAGTATTTTGCTTGTTTGTATCACCTGCCTGAGGTGCTCCTAATATAAAAACCAATGAAATTAAAATCCAAGCTGTGAAAAAATTCATAGCTACACCAGCTCCTAAGACCTTAGTTCTTACCCAAGCTGATTTTCCAGCAAAGCTATCTTTTTCTTCTTTCCCTTCTCCATTTTCTCCTTTTATTTTCACAAAACCACCTAGTGGTATCCAATTTAAAGAATAAACGGTATTTTTTGATTGAATTTCTTTATTACTCAGTACAAATTGATATTTACCTGTCTTTTCATTCTTATAAAATCCACCTATTCTTGGCGGAAAACCAAAGCCAAATTCATCAGCCTTAATTCCATTTCTTCTAGCTGTTACAAAATGCCCTAATTCATGAACAAAAACTAAAACACTTAAAATTACAATAAAGACTATTACTGCTGTCATATTTTTTATTTAAATTAAATTAAATGGTCATTATCTCTTCTTCTTTTTTCCTACGTATTTCCTCTATTTTATTATTGTACTCATCTACCATTTTTTGTAATCTACCT
>CAZWWQ010000085.1:0-2658 GCA_964637685.1 uncultured Bdellovibrionales bacterium
TGGACTAGTATACTTAGTTTATTTTATTCAATATAATTCATTTAACGAGTTAAAAAAATTATTAAAAAATTACTCCAGGTATGTTATCAGTTTTAGTTTTATTTTATGGGGGTAATTAATGGCTACTATTTTAAATGGTAACATTTTAAAAGAATTGGCCATAATAAAAAGCTGGTTCTTTATACCTGTTGCTTTAGTATTAATTATTGCTGATATTTTTCCCCGTAAAAAAATAATTAACCTCTTTTTTGTTTTTTATGGTTCAGCTTTAGGAGTGGCTAACCTAGCTTTAATTTATTTATTTTTAGGCAAAGTAACTTATGATGGACGCTTAGAAGCTTTTTTTAATTCACCTAATTATCTAGCTATGTACTTAGCTCCCGCTATCATAATAGCAGGAGTTATTTTCAGCCAACCAAAACAATTTCTCAAGAAAAAAATACCTTCTTTACTTTGGATATTTTCCCTGAGTATTATTTTACTAGCTTTTTATTTTACTTTTTCTTATGCGTCTTGGCTTAGTGCCTTAATAATTATCAGTTGGTTATATTTACGTAAAAAAAATAACCGGTTTAAAAAAATACTATTTTTACTCCTACTAATAATTTTATTACTTTTTTCTCAATTAAATAAAGCTAAATTTTTAGCTTTAATCACTTTTAATCCCCGTTCTTCTTGGGCTTCCAGAATAATAATTTGGCGTTCTGCCTCCAAACTAATTCAAAATCATTGGCTTTTCGGCATTGGTCCTGGAAATTTCCAATCATATTATTTAGCCTATCAAAAGTTTTACCCCCCCTACCTTGAATGGGCCGTTCCTCATCCGCAAAATTTTTACTTAACTATTTGGCTATCTGGTGGCTTATTAGCTTTGATAGGTTTCTTCAGTTTGTTTATTTTTTGGTTCCGCGATGTTTTTCCCATAATTAAAAAAACCGACTTAGCAGTTCTTTTAATTATGCAGAGCAGTATCCTATTGGTATTAATTCATGGACTAGTAGATACTACTTATTTTAAAAATGATTTGGCTATTATTTTTTGGCTCAATTTTTTAGCTCTTAAGTTTTAAAGATTGATTTTGTAAAGTTTTTGATCAATATAATTAACAAAGAAAAGCAAGCTTTCGTTTTGATTTAAAAACAATTGACTGGCATCATATTTTTGTTGAATATCGTTGAGTTCTAAAAGGCGTGTCTTTTTACCTGTTTTCAGATTAACTTTCCAGAAAGTATCTCCCGTATTAATTTTTTTTAATTTATAATCATTTGGCAAAACAACATTATCATCCATTCCACCAGGAAGAGTATAATAAATAAACTGCTCATTTCTAGACCAAGCACATTTGGAAATAAAAGTAGGAATATCTAAATTAGTATATTCTCCACCATTAGCGTTCATTACGGCTAACCCTATTTTATGACCACCTTTAACATTTGTATGACTAAGCAGTATTTTATTACCAGAAGGTGACCATAAATAGTCTGTCCCGAAAGTATTCTGAAAAATTGTCTGGGGTTCTTCCCCTAAAACAGAAACGGTTTGTAATTTTGTTTGCTGGTATGCATCTCCACTATTCCAAAAAGAAACTAGCCCTGTTTTAGGTACTTGAGCTAAAGATATTTTTCTATATTCTAAATCAGCTAATTTATTCCAGTGGCTAGCATCAGGGTTAGCTATATTTAAAGAACGCTCTTTATTTTTAGTATTATAAAATTTATAATAAATTTTATTAGAAAGTGCATTCCAGGTTATATTGTCTATCACTTTATTGATAGAAGTTAAAGTTTGCATTTGGAAATTCAAATAAGCTAATGGGCTAGAAGAATTTTGCAATTTTAAAATAACTTTTAATTTATCTGGCGACCAAAAAATTTGAGTTAAATGAGGAAACTCTTGTGCAAAAAGAGCTTTTTTATTAGAGCCATCTAAATTAACTTGATAAAATTTATGCTCTCGAAGAGAAAAATAATTTATAGATAAACCATCATGAGAAATAACCGGATTTAAGACCGGCTCATTCACAATAGCTGAAATTTTAGCTTTATTTATTTTAATTAATTTCTCTTTTTCTTTTAAGGAGGCATCACCCTTTTTAAAAGAAGTTTCTTTCTTCTCTTTCGTCTCTGATTGATTAAATGATAGCTTATAAACTCCCCATAAAAGTAAGGATAATCCTAAAAATACAAGAGATAAAAAAAATATTTTTTTGATTAGTGACATAGAATAAATTTTAAAAAATAAAACAACTAATAAATTACGGGGTGCACTTAAAAGTATACCAGTTAGTAGCTCCTACTCCTAGATTTCCATTAGCAACTAAGACCCACATAATTACATTCACTATTAACCAAGCTGCTAATACGATAGCAAAACCTATTAAACTAGCACTGAGAAAATTTTTGGCAGTTGTCACCATTTGCTCATTACCAGAGGATATAACATACATCACACCAGCTATAAAAACACCTACTGCCGCTACAGAAATAAGAATATTTTTTCCAAAATCAATTATATTTTTAACACCTACTATTAAATCACACAAAGTACAAGCATTAGACTTTTCGCTTCCTTGTCCACAAGGAACTATTCCCTGGGCAGTAGTTAACAATGGTAAAAAACTTAAAAAAAATACAGCTAAAGAAAAAAGCATTTGTCTTT
>CAZWWQ010000086.1:0-2633 GCA_964637685.1 uncultured Bdellovibrionales bacterium
ATAATTAAAATTTTACAAAGTTGGATGTTTATTTTAAAAAAATAACTTAGCTTTTAACTACATTTATTATAACACGCTTTTTTACTGCTTGTTTTTCTTGGACATCCGATGTCCAAGTAAATTTTTTAGCTTTGTTTATTTTGTTTTGGCATATATATTTTTTAAAAAGTTAAGAATAACTAAAATAAAGAGGGCTAGATTTATCCAAGGCCAATACCAAAGTGTAAATTTAACTATCCATTTAAGATGATAGACGCCAAATAACTTCGCACCAGAATTATTCCAAAAAATTAAATTACTCAACAGAGAAAATATAAAAATAGCCCACATCTTTTTTTTACTTTTCAAATAAATGTAAACTGAAATAATTAAAGCGACTACATTTAAAATAACAATCACGTTAATATCTCTACCCGTACTTGACCAAAACATACACTTATTTAACCTCTATTCCCCCAAACTCCCACTTTGTCGAAACAAGGTTTTTCATTTTTTTTGATTAAATTTTTTATTTTTCATAAACATACTATAAAGTGTTATAACCACTGAAGCTATTACAAAAAATATTCCAAAAATACTTGCTAAAAAAGCTTCATCAGTAAAATAGCAAAGAAAAGATATTATTAAAATAACTATCGGGAATGCCCATTTATTTTTAAAGGCTTTAACTGAAAGCCAAGCAAGAATAAAAACGAAGATTACAGCTATCGTAAGAGCAATTATGCTTAAATAAGCATACGGTGCAAAAAATCCATTCATATTTTTTATCCCTCACTCCTCAAAATTTTATATTTATAATTTTACAAAGTTGGAGGTTTATTTTAAAAAATTAACTTAGCTTTATTAAAACGCGCTTTTTAATCTCTCAATTCTACCTGAATATCCGATGTCCAAGTAAACTTTTCAATTTTATTTTTTCTTATTATAATATTCCTGGTACCATTGAACAAAATTTTTAATTCCCTCTTCAATTTGAGTTGTTGGTTTCCAGCCTAAGCGACGTAATTTTCTGATATTCGCCACCGTAGTTGGTACATCTCCTGGTTGCATTGGTAACATTTTTTTCTTAGCTTTCTTCCCTATATTTTCTTCAATTACTTGGATAAAACGCCCTAAAGTTTCTTCTTTATCTCCACCGATATTCATAATTTCGTAACCTTTACATTTATCTAAAACAGTCAGTACACCCGAAACAATATCATCAATATAAGTAAAATTACGACTCATTTTACCTCTATTAAATACTTTAATAGGCCTTCCTTTAGTAATAGCGTCGGTAAAGAGAAATAAAGCCATATCTGGTCGCCCCCAAGGACCATAAACAGTAAAGAAACGTAAAGCTGTAACATTAAGTCCGTAAATATGATGGTAAACATGAGCAATTAATTCATCTGCCTTTTTAGAAGCCGCATAAGGAGAAATAGGAGTATCTACTAAATCCTTTTCTGAAAAGGGAACTTTTTTATTATTACCATATACTGATGAAGAAGAAGCAAAAACAAAATTTTTAATTTTATATTTTACTGCCATTTCCAAAAGATTTACACTACCCATAACATTAACATCCATATATAATTGTGGATGTAGTAATGAATAACGTACACCAGCCATAGCCGCTAAATGAATAATTTTAGTTATTTTTTCTTTCTTAAAAATTTTTTCTAGTAGTTTAGTATCTCTAATATCACCTCTGTAAAGTTTAAACTTATAGCCTTTAAGTAATTTTTTAATCCGAGCTTCTTTTAAATTTGGATCATAATAATCATTAAAATTATCAATTATCACTACTTCGTCTTTTCTATCCATTAACGCTTTGGCTGTTGCACTCCCAATAAAACCTGCTCCTCCTGTTATTAATACTTTTGATTTTGACATATATTTTTTACTTTAATTATAATTTATCTTTATTTTATTGTAACATTACCTGATAGAAAAATAAATTGGCAAAGAAACTTTTTAGCGTTATAATGAGAATAATTGTTTTTGATATAGAAAAATTATGCTTACTAACAAAAATACACGCTTTTTAACTTTTTTTGGACTTTTTTGGATTACTTTAGGTTGGCTAGCCTTAATTACTTCTTTTTTAGGTTATTTTTCTCTTTGGCTTATAGGTGTTTTATTAATTTTCAGCTTTCTTATTTTTTTGCGTAGTCCTTTGACTGATAATTTTCTAGTTAAACCAACTCTAGAGGTTTGGAAGATTGCTCTTTTGGCTTTATTAGTAATTTTTATTTTTTCTCATTATACGACACCCACTATTTTTTCAGGACGAGATCAAGGTTCTCTAGCTAACGCTGCTATAACTTTAGCTCACAATCATCATTTTCAAGCTAGTTTTCCTGCTGATCAAGAATTTTTTCATATTTACTCCCTGTTTAAGAAAGGTTCCACTTCGGTATTTACCAGTTTATATTCTCCGAATCCGGTTATATCTACGAAAATGAACCGTATATTATAATTTGAATAATACCATACTTGATATGCTTTATGATCTGTATCAAAGGGATGATCTTCTATATCATCTGGCGGTCCTAATTTTATATATATTCTGCCCATATCCGTTTGCCAGCCCATTCTGTATGATGAAAAATTATAATTGGCATAATTGAATCTTTCAAGAAATGTATTTA
>CAZWWQ010000087.1:0-2582 GCA_964637685.1 uncultured Bdellovibrionales bacterium
ATAAATTCTAACTTAAAGTTAATCTATCAGTTATGATTGGGAAATCTAAAAATTTTTTTTGGAGTTTGTTTTTTTTATTTATTCTTATTTTAAACTTAAAAAATATTCAACGTTTAACTTTTTTTTCGGTACCAAAGAGAATTTTAAATTTTAATTTGAAAGTTAAGGAGATTGATTTAACGGATAATGGTTTGAATTTTCAACTGATTACTCAAGCCAAAACGGTTAGAGAGTGTTTAAAAGAAAATCATATTCAATTAGCGGAGTATGACCAAGTTAGACCAAATTTAGATACTTCCTTATACCCAAGAAGTAAGATTCAAATTAGGCGAGCAGAACAAATTAAAATTTTAGTGGATCAAAAAACAATTTCTCAATATACTTTTAAAAAAACAGTGCGACAAGTGTTGAGTGAAAACAATATACAACTTTCTCATTTAGATAAAGTTTCACCTGATTTAGATTCTTTAGTGACTAATAAACTGACGATAATAGTTACACGGATTAATGTGGAAAAAATAACTAAAAAAGAATCTATTAAATTTAAAATAATTACTAAAGCTAGTGCTAAATTAAATTGGAGAAAAAAAATAATTAAACAAGAGGGGATATTAGGAACTAAAGAAGTTCAATACCAAGTAACCTATAAAAATGGAAAAAAAATTTCCCAAATAGTATTGAATACAAAAATAATTCAACCACCCAAAAAACAGATAGAGCTACGAGGAGGTTATTTTAAATTAGGTAAGGCTCACCAGGGAATAGGTACTTGGTATGTTCAACCCCAAAACTTAAAAGAAAAATATGTGCCGTTGGTAAATAATTTTGCTGCTAGCACTACCCTAGCTAAAGGTTCCTATGCTAAAGTAATTAATGTAGCTAATCAAAAATCAGTAATAGTCCAAATTAATGATTATGGTCCTCAAGGTAAGGGACGTATTATTGATTTAGATAAAAAAGCTTTTGCTCAAATTGCTTCTTTGGGAGCTGGAGTAATTAAGGTTAAAGTAGCTCCTATTTTAAATTAATAAATTTATGCAATCTAAAAAAAGCTTAGGACAAAATTTTTTAACGGATCAGAAAATATTAGAAAAAATAACAGCGGTTACTCAAATAACAGCGGATGATTTAGTGTTAGAAATTGGTTCAGGAAAAGGAGCTTTAACAGCTAAAATTATTCAGCAGACAAAAAATTTAATTACCATTGAAAAGGATCAAAAACTAGCAGAAAAAATAGCTCATGATTTTCAGTTAGATTTATTAAATATTCAGACAATATCAAAGAATCAAAGTTACCGATTAAAAGAAAAGCGAGGGGTAATTGCGGGAGATATTCTAAAAATAAATTTAAAAAAATTAATTGCCGAAAATAATTTTCAAAACTACAAGGTTGTAGCTAATATTCCTTATTATATTACGGCCTCTATAATACGTTTGTTTTTAGAAACTCTACATCCACCTCAAGAAATGTTTTTAATGGTGCAAAAAGAGGTAGCACAACGTATCTGTGCTTTAGCGGGACAGATGAGTTTATTAGCGATAAGTGTTCAGTATTATGCTCAGCCAAAAATACTTTTTGAAGTAACGAAAGAGAGTTTTTCTCCTACACCTAAAGTAGATAGTGCTTTTATTCATTTAATTTACCGCACCAAGCAAGTAACAGCAGAAGAAAAAAATATTTTTTTTAAAATTGTGCGAGCTGGATTTTCTGCTAAGAGGAAAACTTTAGTTAATAATTTAGCTAATAGTTTGCAGTTATCTAAGGATGAAGTGGTAGAAAAAATAAAAGGAGTAGGTTTAAAAGTTAATCAACGTCCGCAAGAATTAAATATGGACAATTGGAGAGATTTAAGTCAACAATTAGAGACATTAGTTGGGTAGAAAAACTATTCTAACCAAAATTAGTCCATAAAAAAAAACTAAAGTTAAAACCCAAGCTGGTAAGTGGCGAGGGTTTATTTTTTCGTTAATAATTACTAAAAAAGTTATTATTCCTAAAAGTAAAGCCCAAAAAAAGAGACGCAGTTCATTGAGAAAAAAGACTGAAAGCATAAAAGAAATAAACAAGTTAATAGCGATAATTAAACGAGCTTTTCTTTCACCAAAAATAACAGGAATGGTCCAAATAGCATATTTTTTATCACCCTGAATATCTTTAAAATCTTTAATAGGTAAGGATAAAGTATAAGTAAGCACTAAGAGAAGAGGAATTCTCCAGGATAAGTTTTGTAAAGTTTGATTAGAAGAAAGAAGAATAAAACCTAAAAATAAAATAGTGATAGAAGCCCAAGCACTTACCAAGGTGGCTATAAGGGGAATTTTTTTGAGACGTAAGGGAGGAGCGGAATAAAACCACGCTAAAAACTGAAAAGTTAAAATAAGAGCAACAAAAGTTAAATTTAAAGTAAACGCTCCAATAAGAGAAAGTAGAAAGAAAACAATACCTAACGAAATATATTCTTGACGAGAAAAAATATTTTGAGGTAGTGGTCTATGAGAATTAGAAATTTTATCTATAGATAAATCATAAATATCATTAATAATATCGGAAGTTTTCCAGGCTAACCAAATACTAACCAGAG
>CAZWWQ010000088.1:0-2568 GCA_964637685.1 uncultured Bdellovibrionales bacterium
AAAATTTCATAAATTTTTTTTCTGGTAACACCCGTATAAACCTTATCGTTAATCATCACAATTGGCCCTTCTTCACAACGTCCAAAACAACTAACTTTCTCCAATTTTATTTTTGGATTAAAATCATCTTCGGCTTTAATCTTTAAATAATTTTCTATCTCCTTAATCACAGCTAAAGAATCTCGCAATACACAATTCGTACCAGAACAAACTTTTATCACTATATCCGCCGGTTTTTTAACTTTAATTGTATCGTAAAAACTAGCTGTTTCAAAAACTTGACTCAACGGTAAAGAAAAATAATCAGCTATTTTTTGAGCATCTTTGGCACTAACATAATTAAAAGTAGCACTAACTTTTTTTAGCACCGCTAGAAGATTTTGAGAGTTTGGTTCATATTTAAGCAGAATTTTTTCTGTTGTTTGGTGCATATAATTAGTAATACCAATTAATTTAATTTTCAAACTTTAAATTTTTCCCTCACTGCCAAAATAACTTATCTTCCGTTTTACTTCTTCCTCTACCGCATCTCGAGCGTCACCGAGAAGTTTACGAATATCATAACTAGTTTCTTTCTCTTTAATAGATTTAGTTAAGCTGTCAATAAAAGCCATTCTACTAGCTGTATCCACATTAAAACAACTAATCCCTTTTTCTATGGCCCTAGTTACTTTTCCATCTTCCCAATCAGAGGCTCCATGCAAAACTAAAGGAAGATTACATAATTCATTTATTTTTTCTAGTCTTTCAAAATCTGGTTCTGGTCTTTCTCTCACAAATCCGTGAGCATTACCAATGGCAGCGGCAAAAGTATCTATACCGGTAGTTTTAACAAATTCTAAAGCTTGCTCTGGTTTAGTCATATATTTATCCCAATCCACTGCTCCTCCATTCATTTCTCCCATATTAGGAACTCCACCTAGTTCAGCTTGTACATCCACTCCTTTACTATGACAATATTCTACTACATTTTTTGTATTCTCTAAATTATCTCCATATTTTGAGCGTGAACCATCATACATTACCGAAGTAAAACCAATTTCCACGCAATGGCGCACGATATCAAAACTTTTACCGTGATCTAAATGAATGCCAATCGGAATTTCTGGAGCATAAAATTCAGCATCATTTTTGACTAGATGAAAAATACCTCTCCCTCCAGCATATTCCATAGTTTTTTCCGTCATTTGAATAATAACTGGGGAACGCATTTTTTTAGCTGCATCTACAATAGCTCGTGTAGTTTCTAAATTAACTGTATTAAAAGCTCCTACGGCATAGCCACCTTCTCGTGCTTTAATTAAAATTTCTTTAACTGAGGTAATCATTTTGGTTATTTATAATCTATACTTATTTCTTTTTTATTATAAATATAGATTAATTAAATTAATAATTATTTATCCATTATTTTTGCAATTTTAATAAACTCATAAGGATCTAAACTAGCCTTACCAATTAAAGCTCCCTGCATCCCCGAATCTAGACAAGTTTCTCTAACTGTTGTCACCGAAACGGATCCTCCATAAATAATTTTGACCTTTTCTGCTATTTTTAATCCATATTTCTCTACTAAAAATTTCTTGATTACTAAACGAGCACTCATAATTTCATCTGCTGTTGGTAAATGATTAGGATTGTTAGCACTAATAGCCCAAACTGGTTCATAACAAATGACTACTTCTTGAATTCTACTTTGATTAACACCCTTCAAGCAATTTTTTAGCTGTTGCGTAATAATTACATTATTATTGTTTCTTTGATTTTTATTTTCGCCTACACAAAGAATGGGTTTTAGCCCAGTTTTAAGAGAGGCTAACATTTTCAAATTAATTTCTCCATCTCTTTCTGTAAAATATCTTCGTCTTTCACTATGCCCCAATATGACATACTGACAACCAATGTTTTTGAGCATAGCAGAAGAAATTTCCCCTGTAAAAGAACCTTTTCTCTCCCAAAATACATTTTGGGCTCCCATAGCTACTTTTTTAGATATTTTTTTTACAAATGTTTCTAAGTGAATATACGGAGGGCAAAGAACAACTCCAGTTTCTTTTAACGACACTCCTTTTAATTCTTTTTTAAACAAATTTAAATAATGTTCTCTTTCCGTAAGAGTAACAATATTCATTTTCATATTACCAATAATTAATTTATCCATTTTTTTAATTTTATATTATATTATTTTTCCTACCCACAATGTCAATCCAGTCACAATTAAACCCGCAATAGCACAACCAACAAAAATTACTGGTACTGCCTTTTTGAAGGAAACTTGAAAAATAGAGGCCGCTATAGCACCAGTAAAAGCTCCCGTCATTGGTAAAGGGATAGCGATAAAAGTAATTAAAGCTAAGGCTCCCCATTTTTCAAACTTATCTTTATTTTTAACAGTGATACGATTAATATACTTTTCCCAAAAATGACGTAAAAAATTAATTCTATTAATAATTAATTGCGTGATTGGTTCTGCAATAAGTACCACCAAAGCACCCATCAGAGTATTTCCAATAACCGCATAAAAAAAAGCTAGCATAGGAGACATGCCTAACTGAGTAATGGCTAAAGGAA
>CAZWWQ010000089.1:0-2555 GCA_964637685.1 uncultured Bdellovibrionales bacterium
AATTTACTTTTAACTTCCCTAGAGGTTTTATTAGTTATCGATTTTTCTGCTTTATAGTAATAGGTTGAAGTTTTTGAAAAATTTCCTTGCAACCAATAGGTATGACCTTTTTGAAAAAGTGTATTCACTGAATTAGGATTAATAGCTAACGATTTATCATAATATTTAAAAGCTTTTGAATATTGATTTAATATTTCATATGAATATCCAATTAAATCATATAAATTAACACTCTTATATCCCTTATCTTCCAAACTAAAAAGTATTTTTTGGGCTTTAGCACTATCTTCTTTTTCTCTAGATTTAACACTTCCCTCTTCTAAGTAAATATTAGCCAAAGCTAATTTCAACTTATAATCATCTGGGTATTTAACTATTCCTACTAAAACATTTTTTTTTGCTTCATCAAAATTTCCTGCATCCATCAATGTTTTTACTTTTGTTTCTATTTTATTTATGTCTGCTAATTTTCCTGTCTTATTTGTGTAAAAATCACTGTGTTGAAAAATAACAACAACAGTTATTATTGAAATAACTAGAACAAAAATAACTATAACTACTTCTCTAATTAAGATTTTTTTTCTCTTCATTTTTTTATTTTATTTTATTTAACTAATTTTATTGTATCATAAAAAAAGAAAAGCTGCAAGGGGAGAGGTGTGGATAACTATTCATATTTTTGGTAAAAAAGCTTTGGATTAATTGAGTTTTATAAACTACATACTCTTTTTAACTCATTTTTATCTTGCATTGTCGGAACAGGATTATCCAAATTTTGATTGCTCAATAAATAATACATAATAGACTGAGAATTTTGAACATGTTGCATTCCTAAATAATGACCTAGCTCATGAGCTAAAGTTAAAAGTAAGTCCGATTTTTTTTGAAATTGATAGATATTTATTTCTTTAGTATTAAAAACTCCTTTTTCAAATTCTTTAGTAGTTCCAAATTCGCTTTTGTAAGTTGTCCATTGATTGTTATACTGATTAACTATTTTATTTTCTTGAACAACCACAGCATTAGTTTTTCCTGATAATTTATTAATTTCTTTTCTTTGTTTCTCTAACTTCTCATACTCGTCTTTAAGCTTATCTCTTTCTTTTTTTAACTGATGATATTCATCTTCAGGTGCCCCTCCCTGTTCATTCCAATAATTCACTTCTTGATTGTAGTCTCCTAGTCTATTTTTATATTTTTTTAAATTTCTCTCATATTGATTTCTTTGTTGCTGATAAGTATTATTTAAATTAGCATATTGCTTGGTCAATTTATTATTGTTTAAAGTTAAACTTTTCAATTTTCTTTCTAAATTTTCCTTAGCTAATGTTTGACTTTGCCTCTGATCAAAAATTAAATTAATTTTCAGAGAAGCCTTACTATTATATTGTAAAATAGTTCTCCTTGCTGCTTTGTTCCAAATAGCTGCTGCTTGTTGAGCTAGCTTTGCTAACTCTTCCTTCTTTATATTGAAACGTGGATCAATACTCCCAATAGCAAAAGTCTTCGGTTGAGAACAAGGATTAAGACTTAATTTTTTTTGAATAGTTGTTTGGGTTTCTTGAATTAAAGATCGTGTTTGATTTTTATGAATTAAAATAATTCCCCAAAGTGTATAAAGTAAAACTATTATTATTCCCGAAAACAAAAAACGCCAAAACTTTTTCATAATTTACTACTTCAACAATTAAATTGATTCGCCTATTTTTTCTTCAATATCATCTCGTAAACCATAAATTTCTGTTACATTTTCAAATTCTTCATCTGTCATCATATTCTTTAAAGTTGCTCGCATAGCTTTAATATTTCCGTTTGGTCTTAAACCTCGACAACCTTGACAAGCCATACCAGCATTTAAACATACTGAATCACAACCACCTAAAATCATTGGTCCAAAACAAGGCTTACCATCTAATAATAAGCAACGATTACCATTCTGTTTACATTCAACACAAACTGGACGATCTGGAATGGATGGTATATTGCCTTTTAATAATTCTGGCACATATTTTAAAAATTCTTCTCCATTAATGGGACACCCAGGTAAGATAAAATCTACTTTTACAAAATTATCAATTTCCCTAATTGGTGGATTACTAATCCCTTGGATATATTTATAGACATGCTTGATAGTATTATTCTTTTCCTGATAATTCTTAATTTCTGGAATACCTCCCATCGCTGCACAGTTTCCCATAGCTATTAACAATTTACTTCTTTTCCTTACTTGCTTTAATAATTTTATATTAGCATCTGTTACTGGATTACCTTCTACTAAAACCAAATCCAAATTAACACCAGAATCTTCTTCATCTTCAATTAAGCGAAAATCTACCATTTCTACCGTTTTAACAAAATCTAAAAAACGTTGCCCTAAATCCAAAAGTACAAATTGACAACCTTCGCAAGAAGTCAAACTTACGATAGCTATCTTGGGTTTCTTTTTTTCTTTTTTAGTCGTTGGTATTTTTATTTTTGAATTCATATTTATTTTTTTAGACATTTTTTTATTTTAGATTATTTTATTTTATTTTAACAGGTTATCTAAAATATTA
>CAZWWQ010000090.1:0-2489 GCA_964637685.1 uncultured Bdellovibrionales bacterium
ACTCCAGTTTTCAAGACTGGTGCATTCGACCACTCTGCCACGCCTCCAAATGTTGGTAATTTTCTTAACCAAAGGGATAACTATCTCATAATTAACATCATATCAACTATGAAGACATTTGTAAATATGTTAAAATAAAAAGGTCAGAATATAATTTAAAAGAACAATTTATGTATATCAGTAAAAACAAAAATAAAAAAACTCAAGGACAAATGTTTTTGTCTATAAAGGAGTTTGAAAATAAACATAAAAAAATAGAGAAGCCAATCAAAACATATTCAGACATATCAAAAAAAAAGTATTTATCAAAAGCTTTATTGCATTGGAGGGCTCCAGAATTTGAGATCCTAGAACGAGATAAAAAATGGTATATAGTTATTACGGGATTATTAATGTTGATTATTATTTATGCTTTATATACGAATAGTTTAGTGATGGCGATTACTTTCATTTTGATTGGTGTAGTGGGTTATATATATATTAATAAAGAACCTAGAATTTTAGATTTTATGATTACTGATGATGGTATTGTGGCTGGTAAAGAAATTTATAATTTTGATAATTTGAAATCTTTCTGGATATTTTATGAACCAGATGGAATGAAAGAAATTAGTCTTTCTACAGAAAGTTATCTTACTCCTTATGTGCATATCCCTGTGCATGATCAAGAACCAGTTAAAATTAGAGAATTATTATTACAATATATTCCAGAAGAAAAACAAGAACCAGGTTTAGTAGAAACAGTAGAAAGGATTATTGGTTTATAATTTAAACTAAATTAATGATAATGAAAAATAAAAAAAATAAAACTCATACTTTGATTATTTCGGATTTTCATTTAGGGACGAAAGTAAGTCGGAGTGATAAAGTGACAGAACTTTTAAAAAGTTTCCAATTTCATAAGCTAATTCTTTTAGGAGATATTTTTGAAAGTTTTAATTTCGAACGTTTGCGTAAGGCTGATTGGGATTTGCTTTCACTTATAAATGAAATTAGTCAAAAAAGCAAAGTAATCTGGATAGAGGGTAATCATGATAAGGGATTAGCTAATTTTTTTGCTTTATTTGCTGGAGCTAAAGTGTATAAGGTTTATCGTTGGCGTTATCAAAAAAATAAATATCTGGCTATTCATGGACATCAATTCGATAATTTTTTAGTTAACAATGTAATTATTAGTTATGTGGCTAATGTTATTTATAATGCTATCCAAGTAATTGATTTTCCGGATAAAAGAATAAGTCATTTTATAAAAAGAAGTAGTAAGGGATGGTTAAGACTTTCTAAAAAAGTAGCTCAACGAGCTTTGCTATACGCTAAAATACAAGGAGTTAAGTTTATTTTTTGTGGACATACTCATCGAATGGATGAAAAAGAATCTAGGGGAACATATTATTATAATTGCGGTTGTTGGACAGATAATCCTTCTGGTTATATTACTTTAGATGGAAAAGATATTGTTATACATCAGTATAAATAAAGGATATTTAAAATTAATAGGTATAATTTTTTGTTTGTGAAGACCTAGTTTAATTTTGGGTGTTCTGAATAAATAAGGTTTAATTATGGAATTTAATAATTTTGAAAATAAATATACGAAAAAAACGGAAAAAGATATAGCTAACCCAGAAATGTCTCGGCGTTATTTTTTGAAGTCAATGAGTAAGTTAGCTAAATTAGCAATCATCAAAACAGTATTAAATATTCCTAGTGGAAAATTATTGGAAACAACTTTAGAAAAAATTCAATCTTCTCAAGAAAAGAAAAATTTATTGAATAAAACGAAAATAGAAAAAAAGGAAAAAAAAGAAAAAGATAAAAGTGTGCATGACATACATTTAGAAAAATCAGAAAAAGAAAATAATTTAGACATAACTTCAACTGAAAATAGATTAACTTTTAAAAAAACGTTAAAAGACTTCTCGTTTAAAAAAGTAAAATTTAGTTTAGCCTTACATAAAAGTACGGAAGAATATTATTTGCAAAAATATCAATCAAATTCTCAAGCTAGAAAAGACATAGAGCAGGCCTTTAAAAGAATAGATAAATGGTTGCCATTAACCAATAGAATATTTAAAAAGGAAAGGGTTCCTCCGGAGTTAGTTTTTTTAGCTGTTCCTGAATCACAAGGGAGGAAGAAAGCTTGTTCTTCTCATGGAGCAGTAGGTATGTTTCAAATAACAAAAAGAACTGGTCGTCAATATGGTATGAAAATAAATAGATATATTGATGAAAGGTTGCAAGTAGATAAAAGCGCTTTGGTTTGTGCTCGTATTTTAAAAGATAATTATCAATTATTAAAAGATTGGGATTTAGCTTTGTTAGCTTATAATGGCAGTTTTGTTTGGTCCTATGCACGGAAAGCTTCTAAAAATAAAGATTATTCTTTAATGGGTTATTTGCAGTTTATGGAGGGACAAATTAATCAAATTAAAAAGAAGTTGGCTCAGCCATATTGGATACACAAAATAAAAAAAGAAAAAAGTTTAATG
>CAZWWQ010000091.1:0-2439 GCA_964637685.1 uncultured Bdellovibrionales bacterium
AAAGTATGCTAAAATTAACAAGTAACAATTTCTTTTTTACTCAATGAACTCCCTTTCTAAAATTAATTATTTTGACGGAAAACTTACTCCCGGATTCTTGCCGCTTTTTATTAGTAAAACTATTATCCGTGTAGCAGTGGGTTTTTTTGGTTTGTTTTTACCTATTTTCCTTTATACTATTTTTAACCGGAATTTTTCTTTGGTCATATATTATTATATGGCTAGCCTTTTTTTGTATACTCTCACCGTTGCTTTTGGTGCTCGTTTTTTGAATACTTTTGGTTTTCGCCGTGCTTTAAGATTAAGCTTATTATTGGGAGCTCTTAATTTTGTTACTTTATATTTTGTTACCTCCCAAAATTATCTTTATTTAATCCCTCTTAATATTATTATTCTTACTTTTTTTAGAGTTTTTCATTGGATTCCTTACCAAGTAGATTTTGCTAAATTTACTGATCGAAAAAATCGTAGTCGCGAAGTAGGACTTTTGGCCGCCTCTACTAGTATTTTAGGCATTGCCACTCCTTTTGTTGCCGGATTTACTATTGCCGAATTTGGCTTTGGAACGTTATTTCTTCTGGGAATATTCCTTTACCTCTTAGCCCTTATTCCACTAGTTAAAATTCCTCAAACACGAGAAAAATTTAGTTGGACTTATAAAGAAACTTGGAAACAATTTTTTTCCTCTAAAAGAAAAAAAATAATTTTTGCTTTTGCCGCTGATGGAGCTGAAAATGTAGTTGGCTTAATTGTTTGGCCTATCTTTATTTTTAATATCTTAAAAGGAAACTATTTAGAAATAGGAACTATTTCTACTCTAATTATTACTGTAACAGTTATTATGGAATTAATTGTTGGTAAATTAGCCGACAATAAGGACAAGGACAATAAAAATAAAATTTTGAAATTCGGAACTTATTTATATTCTCTAGGTTGGATTTTAAAAATATTCATTGCTACAGCTTTTCAAATTTTTCTTATAGACGCTTACCATAAATTAATGCAAGTGTTTACTCGCACTTCTTTTGATGCTCTTACTTATGAAATAGCCGCTGATCAGGGACATTTTGTCGATGAGTTTAGCGTTCTACACGAAATGGCTATCGGTGTAGGAAAAGTAATTATGTTATTATTAGTTCTTTTTTCATCTTATTTTTTTTCTATTAAATGGACTTTTATTTTAGCTGCTTTAGCTTCTATTTTATTAAACCTTATTCGTTCAGAAACTAAAATAAACCCTAGCTCTCTCAAAAAATAATAATCCCATCTAAAAAACCCTGAAAACATTTCCAGAGTTTTTTAAAGTTCAAATTTTCCTGCTTCCTCCTCTTTCTTACTTTAAAGTTACTGTAGCACCAGCTGTTTCTAATTTCTTTTTTATTTCTTCAGCTTCTTTTGCAACTACTTTTTCTTTAATAACTTTTGGAGCAGCGTCCACTAAATCTTTAGAATCTTTCAATCCTAATCCGGTTATTTCTCTAACGGCTTTAATAACATTGATTTTAGAATCACCAGAAGCAGTTACTTCTACATCAAATTCACTCTTTTTTTCTTCTGTTTCTTCACCTGCTCCAGCCACTACTGGTCCAGCCATCATAGGAGCAGCTGCACTTACTCCAAATTTATCCTCTAATATTTTAACTAACTCTGAAAGATCTAAGACGCTCATCTTTTCAATTTCAGAAACTAGTTTTTCAAATTTTTTTGGAACCACTATTGTTTCCTTTTTTTCTGTTACTTTTTCAGTAGTCTTTTTTTCTTCTGCCATAATACTTGTTTTGTAACTAACTTTTAATAAAAACTAGCCACAACTTCATTATAATTTATTATTAATACTTAACTTAAGCTTGTTTTATATCCTCTATCGCTTTTAAAACTTGCGTTAGAGAACGTATATTTCCAACCATTACATTGGCTAGTCCTGACATAGGAGCCTTCAAAGTACCTACTAATTTAGCTAACAATTCTTCTTTGGAAAGTAACTTAGCCAAGGACATTACTTCTTCTCTAGAAAGAACTTTCTGTTCTAATGTTCCACCTACAATACTGATATTATCATTACTCTTCGCCATTGTAGCAATTATTTTAGCTGCTGCTACTTCATCTTCACTAGAAATTGCTACCACAATTTGACCTTTTAAGTTTTTAACATCAGCTTCCAAGCCAGCTTCTTTTAAAGCAATTGCTAACAAAGTTTTTTTAAAAACTTGGAAAAATATCTTTTCTTTTCTTAACTGACGTCTTAGTATTGTCATGTCCTTTACTGATAATCCTTTAAAATCAGAGAAAACTACCGCTTTGGACTCTTTTAGTCTAGTTACTAGACTTTTCACTAAAACCTTTTTTTCTTTTCTTGTTTGCATAATATTTTTACATAACATATTTATCTCTATTTTTTATTTTTTTTGAAAAATAAAAAACTGCTTTTCCGCAGTCGAC
>CAZWWQ010000092.1:0-2433 GCA_964637685.1 uncultured Bdellovibrionales bacterium
TCGAGTTTCTATTCTAGCCAAAACAATTTTAGAATCATTGAACTGATCTTTTAACTTACTTAATTCATCTTGTTTAGAGCGTAAATTTCTCTCTACTTCAAAAAACTTTTGACGACTTAATCTACTAACTTCTAATTCTTTTTGTATTACTAAATTAAGCTGAACTATTTGTTTTTCAAACTCTTCTTTTTGTTTTTGAAAAATTCCAATTTTTTTCAATAGTTGCTTAATTATTTGGGAATTATTTGAAATTTTATTGACCACCAGAGGGACTGGTTTTATTTTTTCTTCTTTTTTTCCTTTTTTAATATCGGATTTAAGAGTAAATAATTTCTGTTGAATAACTTGAGCAAACTCCCTGATATCTTGCAAATCTTCCAATTTTTCTACGCTTTTTAAACGCTCAATTAATTTTTGTTGCTCTTTCCTAATATTTTCTAAACCAGTTCGCACATACTGCAAATCAATAGGAATACTCCTAGTTTTAATTTCTTCAATAATTTTCATACTTTTTTGTTTTTCTTTTTCAATCTCAACCCTACCCTCTACAATCATTAAATCTCTTTCTATTTGATTAAGTTGATTTCGTTTTTCTTTGAGCTTAGCTTCTAATTTTAATTGTTCTTTATTATCTGTATTATGCTTACTCTCTTGATTAACTTCATCAATTAATTTATCCACTTCTCGCTGAGTATTCATCATAACACGACCAAAATTATTTTTATTTTCCATCAGGGTTTCTTTCTCCGTTTGAAAATTATACCAAAGAAAAGAATACAACTTATTTTGCTTTTCTTTTAATTCTCTTCCTACCGTTTCGCTTTGAGCTGCCTTACTAGCTTGTCGCTTTAGCAAATTAAGATGTGGCCTAATCTCTTGAGTTAGACTTTTAACTTTTTCTAAGTTTTGCCGTGTCAATTCTAGTTTTCGTAAAGAACGCTCTTTTTTTATTTGATATTGTTTTACTCCCGCTGCATCTTCAATAATAGTTCTTCTTTCTAGAGATGTTGCATTAAGTACAGAATCTGCCATTCCTTGATTAACAATAGTAAAACTTCCCTTCCCAATACCTGCTTTAGCTAAAATATCCACTATATCCTGTAAACGTACTCGCGAACCATTAATTGAATATTCTGATTCCCCTGAACGAAATAGTTTACGACTAATAGATACTTCTTGAAAATCCAGAGGTAATTTTTTTTCGCTATTATCCAAATAAAGTGTTACGGAAGCACTTCCTAAACGAGCTTTTTTATGAGAACCAGCAAAAATTATGTCTTGCGATTTTTTAGAACGCAAATTTTTCATAGACTGTTCCCCTATTACCCAACGCAAAGCATCAGCAATGTTGGATTTTCCACTCCCGTTAGGTCCTACAATAGCTGTAATACCTTTTTCTTTTCCTGATTCTGAACCCATTAAAAAATCCAGTGTAGTTTTATTAGCAAAGGATTTAAAACCAGAAATTTCTATTTTCTTTAAAAACATACTCACTAAAAAATTCTGTCTTTCTAAAAATTACTTATTCTTATTATACTATAATTTACTAAAAAATAAAAAACTAACTTCTATTGATTGGAACTTAGTTTTTTATAAGAAAATGTTTTCAAGTTTTTACCAACCTTTAACAGCTAATCCTTTTTCAGCTGCTTTACGCTGAGCCTCCTGCTTAGAATTTCCTTCATCTTGAGCTACTAATTCATCTTCTAAATAAACTCCTACCACAAATTTTTTATTATGATCTGGCCCCGTTTCATCTAACACATGATAAGAAGGAGTAATCCCTGTTTTTTCTTGAGCTTCTTCTTGAAATTGACTTTTTGGATCCACATAAAGTTTTTTTTCAATAATCATCGGTAATTCACAAATGACATTCTTCATAATAAATTTTTGACAAACAGCATAACCCTGTGTTCCTTGGTCTAAATAAATAGCCCCTATAATAGCCTCAAAAGCATTTTCTAAAAGATAATGTCGCGCTCTACCAGTATCCCTAGCCTCTCCTCGACTCATTTTTAAATATTTCTCAACTCCTAATCGTTTAGAAACCTTGGCTAGCATTTCTCCATTTACTAAAGCCGCTCGCCAATTAGTCATTTCTCCTTCTGAATTAGTATAATTTTTGTAAAGATATTCAGTAACCACCAATTCCAAAACAGCATCACCTAAAAATTCCATTCGTTCGTTGTGATCTAACTTATAATTACGATGTTCATTAAGATAAGAACGATGAGTTACCGCTTGTCGTAAAAGTTCTAAATTATTAAACGCAACACCCAGTCTTTGAGCTAATTCTTCTATCATAATCATTTAATAATTTTCAGTTCCCAACTTTCAATTTTTAAAAATTGAAAAATAACTTTTTTAGTTAATTAGTCAAACTAAATTGAGAATTAAAAATTCTTAATTAAATAAATTTATCTTCATTTTTAC
>CAZWWQ010000093.1:0-2382 GCA_964637685.1 uncultured Bdellovibrionales bacterium
TAGTAAAATTATTTTAAAATTTCTTCTTCTATTTTCATCAAACGATTATACTTACAAATTCTCTCTCCTCTAGAAAGAGAACCTGATTTCATAAATTCGGCATTACTTCCTACCGCTAAATCAGAAATAAAATCGTCTGTTGTTTCACCACTCCGATGAGAAATAACAATTTTCATTTTATTCTGCTGAGCTAATTTTATACAATCAATAGTTTCAGTTAAAGTTCCTATTTGATTGGGTTTAATTAAAACAGCATTACAAGCTCCTTGTTTGATAGCAGTTTCTAGCCTCTTTGCATTGGTCACAATTAAATCGTCCCCAATCAACATAGCTTTTTTGCCTATTTTTTCGTTCATTGCTTTCCATCCCTCCCAATCATTTTCGTTTAATCCGTCTTCTACAGAAATAACATTATGCTTATCAATCCATTCACTATAAATATTAACTAACATTTCTCGAGATAAAGTAGAATTTTCTGGCTTAAATATATAACGCTCTTCTTTTTCATCAAAAAAAGAATTAGCTGCTGCATCTAAACCAATAGCTGCATCCACTCCTTTCTGATAACCAGCTCTTTCAATAGCTTGATTAATTAATTCTAAAGCTTGAGTATTACTCTCTAATTGAGGTGCAAACCCACCCTCATCACCGACAGAAATACTATAACCCTTGCTGACTAAAATAGCTGCTAACGTATGAAAGATTTCACTACCCGCTCGTAACTGTTCTTTGAATTTTTTAATTCCTTGTGGCACTAACTTATACTCTTGAATAGAAAGACCCGAATCACTATGCTTACCGCCATTAACAATATTAAACATCGGCATAGGCAATGTGTATTTTGTTCCTGGAAATTGATAGGTTTTTTTAATATAAGCATATAACGGCAAACCCTTTTCTCGGGCTGCTGTTCTCGCTACAGCCAAAGACACTCCCACAATAGCATTTCCTCCTAGATTAGATTTATTTTCTGTTCCGTCCAAATCAATCATTTTCTGATCAATGGCTTTCTGTTCTTGAACTTCCATACCAATTACTGCCTCCGCTATTTTAACATTAACATTTTCTATAGCTTTTAAAACACCTTTTCCTTTATAACGATGAGTATCTTCATCACGTAATTCTACAGCCTCATAAGTACCCGTAGAAGCTCCACTCGGTACATCTGCTTTAGCCATTACTCCTGATTCTAAGGTTACCAGCACTTCTAAAGTCGGATTACCTCGTGAATCTAAAATTTCTCGCGCTTGAATCTTTTGTATTTTGGACATATTTTTAATTTAAATTATTTAAATGATACTTTACTATTTATAAGAATACTCCTTTTACTCCTTTTTTAAAACTTCTATTCCTGGCATTCGTTCTCCACTCAAATAAGCTAACATAGAACCACCTCCCGTAGAAACAAAATCAACTTTTTTCATCGCCTTATATTTTTCTAATATAGCTACTGTCTCTCCTCCTCCAACTACTGTATAAGCCTGAGAGGCTAATACTGTTTGTAAAATCTCATAAGAACCTTTTGCATAGCGTTCTTCCTCAAATTTTCCCATTGGACCATTCCAAACAATAGTTTTTGATAGAGTAAGTATATTTTTAAATCGTTCTAAAGTCTTAGCTCCAATATCTAAACGTTCATCAATAAAGTCTGTAGGTAAAACTACTTTACCCGAAAATTTTATTTTTTCATCCAAGGCTTCATTAGCTACTTTACCACCAACTAAAATATGATCATAAATTTCTTCAAAAAAATTTATCACCGGTAATTTAGTAGCAATTTTAGCACCACCTATAATAGCTACCGCTGGAGATGCTAAATCATTTTTTACTCTTTCCATTTCAATTATTTCCTTTTGAAAACGTAACCCCGCATAGCTAGGCAGAAATTTAGTAATTCCCGTTACCGAAGCTTGATCACGATGAGATACACTAAAAGCTTCATTAATAAACAAATCAAATCCGCTACTTAAATATTTTGCAAATTTTTCATTATTTTCTTTTTCTTCTTTATGAAAACGCACATTTTCTAGCAGCAAAACCTCATTTTTTTTTAAGCTAACTAGGTTTTCTAAAACTTCTCCTCCGATACAATCATTTACAAAGTTTATTTTAGCCTCTAAAATCTTACCAATTGACTCACTTAGTAACTTAAAAGAAAGCTTCTCTTCTTTTTCCCCATTAGGCCTTCCTAAATGAGAAATTAAAGCTACTTGTGCACCTTGTTTTAACAGATAATTTAATGTTTTTTGAACTGATTTAATTTTAAAAACTTCTTTAATCTTATTATTTTCTATTGCCACATTAAAATCTACTCGCAATAAAACTTATTTATTAGTTAAATTAGCTTCCTGTATTTTTTTAATTTGAAACATATTTTAAATG
>CAZWWQ010000094.1:0-2357 GCA_964637685.1 uncultured Bdellovibrionales bacterium
ATAGTTTTGCCCTTAAACCTAATCGTGGCTTTGGAGGTGAAGGTATTATTGTCGTTTACGGAAGAAAAAAAGGACTAGATAATGCTTGGGTAAAAGCCAACCGCTCTTTAGTTACTGTAGAAGATTTAAAAAATCATATTAAGAATATTCTCTATGGTTCTTATTCTCTTTCAGGAACTCCTGATATAGCTTTTTTTGAAGAAAGATTACAATTACTAAAACTTTTTAAACCTTATTCTTATCGAGGAATTCCTGATATTAGAGTTTTAGTTTTTAATAAAGTACCTATTATGGCTATGCTTCGTTTACCCACTAAAGCCTCTGACGGGAAAGCTAACTTACAACAAGGGGCTATCGGTGTAGGAATTGATATGGCTACAGGCATTACCACTACGGCTGTTTTAGGGAAAAATAGAATTATTGAACATATCCCTGCTACTAGACTTTATCTTTCAGGAATTAAAATTCCTTATTGGAAAGATATTTTGAGACTCTCTATTCATTCTCAAGAAGTTTCTCATCTGGGTTTCTTAGGAGCAGATATCGCTATTGATAAAGTCTATGGGCCAGTTATTATTGAGCTTAACGCTCGTCCTGGCCTTTCCATCCAAATAGCTAATCTAGCTGGCTTAAAAGAACGCTTAAAAAAAGTAGCTGGCTTAAAAATAAAAACTTTAGCTCGAGGAATGAGAGTAGGAATTGATCTTTTTGGTGGTGAAATTGAAGAAGAAGTGGAAGAAATATCAGGTAAAAAAGTTATCGGCACCGTAGAAAAAGTAAGACTTATCGGTAAAAAAGAAGTAACAGTAGAAATTTCTGCTAAAATTGATACAGGCGCTGGTTTTTCTTCTATTGATACAAAGTTAGCTCAACAATTAGGTTTTAAAGAAACAATTTCTGAATATGAAAAGTTAAATATAGATTATGAAAAAATAAAAAAACTTACCTTAAAAGAAAGAAAAGAATTATTTAAAAATATTCCCGACTTAGTTGATACAATAATCGTTCATTCCTCCCACGGCACTACTTATAGACCAATGATAAAAATTTATATTATTATGGATAATACGAAAATCCCTGCTAAGGTTTCTATTATTAATCGCTCCAACCTAAAAATGCCTATGATTATTGGTAAAAAAAATCTTCAACGATTTTTAATTGACGTAACTAAATAAAAACATTTCCTTAAAATTATGAAAAAAGTAATGATTCTCTTTGGTAAAAGTAATTGGCAAAAAGCCAAACCTTTTGCCAATAAAGATTATCAATATTCTTACGAATATTTTTACGATCTTTGCCAAAAAAATAATATTCAAATGTATCGTGCTTCTTATCAATGGTATGATTATAAAAAACACTTATTTAAATATGCTTGGATTTTTGAAGGTAAAGGTGGACAATGGAAAAAAGTAACAGATATTAAACCTGACCTTATTTATGATAAAACCAAAGCTCGCCGAGAGGTTTACTATAAAAAAGAACTTATTAGAGAACATTATTCTTTTTATAACGATTTAGAATTTACTGAATTGATTGATGATAAACTAACTACTAGCCTTCTTTTTCCTCAATGGAGTAAAAAAAGTTGGTTAATAAAAAATCAGACCGATTTAAAACATTTCTTACCCCAAATTAAAACTCCATTAACAGTTTTAAAGCCCCTTGCCGACAGTGGCGGTAAAGATATACAAATTTTAAAAAAATCTGAGATATTAGCAAAAGCCCAATTAGGACGACCTTATTTATTGCAAGATTTTATAGACTCCTCTAGGGGTGTCCCTGGGGTTAGTTCTCATATGCATGATCTAAGATTAGTTTTTATTAATAATAAATGCATCTATTCTTATATCAGAGAACCAAATCAAGGAAGTTATTTAGCTAATTTAGCTCAAGGAGGTAAACTTATTATTGTTCCTAAAAATAAATTACCCCAATCCCTAAATCCAATTATAAAAAATATTAATGAGACTTTTAAAACTTTTTCTCCTCGAATTTTTGCTGTTGATTTTATGTTTGATGAAAAAGAACGCCCTTGGATTGTAGAACTTAATTCTATGCCAGGATTATATTTTACTCCAGAGGAAAAACCATATATGCTTAAAATGTATCAAGAATTATTAAATATTTTTAAAAAAAACCTTAATGGATAAACAGTTAAAATTTCTTTTAATTGGACCTTCAACTAAAAATACACTTGATCTTATTTCATCTATTAAAAAAGCTGGGCACCTTTCTAGTGTAATCAGCTTAAAAGATGTTTATTTTTATTTTAAAAACACTACTTATTTGGCTTCAACTAAAAATCAAACCATAAATCTTTTTGATTTTGATATTATTATTTTCCGTGCTTACAATAA
>CAZWWQ010000095.1:0-2331 GCA_964637685.1 uncultured Bdellovibrionales bacterium
AAAGTTATTACCATATGAAATAGAAAAGTCAGGTAATGGAGTAAAAATAAAGATGGGAGATAAAAGTTATACTCCTCAAGAAATTTCAGCTATGATTTTAGGAAAATTAAAAGCAGATGCGGAAGATAAATTAGGTGAGAAAATAGAAATATCAAAAGTTCCTCCGCCTAAATCATAAACAGCAATTTTCTCATTATTTTTTTTGTTAAAACCGTAGGCTAAAGCCGCTGCTGTTGGTTCATTGATAATTCTTCGCACTTTCAATCCTGCAATTTCACCAGCTTCTTTAGTAGCTTTTCTTTGAGCATCGTCAAAATAAGCTGGTACCGTAATAACTGCTTCTTCTATCTTCTCACCTAACTTATCTTCTGCATCTGCTTTTAATTTTCGTAGAATCTAAGCTGAAATATCTTGAGGAGTATAACTTTTATCTCCCATTTTTATTTTTACTCCATTACCTGACTTTTCTATTTCATATGGTAATAACTTTAAATCTTTTTGCACTTCTTCATCATTATAAGTTCGTCCAATTAAACGTTTAATAGAAAAAAGCGTATTTTTTGGATTAGTTACTGCTTGACGTTTAGCCAAAAGTCCTACTAACCTTTCACCATTTTTACTTATTGCCACCATTGAAGGAGTAGTTCGTACACCTTCTTTGTTTTCAACAATAGTTGGACTACCACCCTCTACAACTGCCATAGCTGAATTGGTAGTTCCCAAATCAATCCCTAATATTTTTGACATAAATTTTTTATTAATCAACAGATTATTAGCTAGCTATTAATAACCTCCGGATTAAATTAATTAAATTATTTTTTACAGAATATTTTTAATATTCTCTTCGCATTATTCAAGTAACTACTTGAATAATGCAAGAACATACTATTTAATTTTGACTGAAATCTTTTTAGGCTTAACTTCATCGGCTTTAGGAAGAACAATTTTAAGAATTCCTTTAGAACTAGTAGCCTCTGCTTGATTAGCTTTTACTTGCATTGGTAAAATCACTGAACGAGAGAAGCTTCCGGTTCTAATTTCTTTACGGTAATAGTCTTCTCTCCTTACTTCCTTTTTATCTTCTGTTTGACCTGCAATAGTTAATACATCATTCTCCACTGAAATATCTACTTTTTCTGGATCAACTCCCGCCAGTGGAGTTTCCACAATAACATTATCCTTGTCTTGATAGACATCTACCATTGGTGAAAAATCCGCACCATTCCAAAAATCTTCATCTAAAAATCTTTCAAAATCATACATAGGATTTCCACCCCATCTAATTAATCCTCTTGACATAATGTATCACCTCCTTTCTTTTTAATTAATTATTTTAAAAAAATAATTAATCCATCTTCATGTTTTATTCCACTATCACTTAAACTGGTCTAATTTTTCTTTTTTCTATCTGATATCCTTTCTGAATAACTTCGGCCACTTTATTTTCCAAATTTTCTTCTTTATTTTTTTTGTTTTCTTCCAAAGCTTCCATTGTAGCTGGATCAAATTTATCACCTACTTTTACCACTACTTCTTTTACTCCATTATCTAATAATACCTTCTCTAACTGATGTTGAATATGCATAATACCTACCACCCAAGCACTTTCTTTTTCTTCTTCTGGTATATGTTTAGTAGAAATATAAAAATTATCTAACACTGGAAAAATTTCCATTATTAAATTTAGATTAGCAAAAGCAATTAATTCCTTCTTTGACTCTGCTTCTCTTTTTTTATAGTTTTCAAAATCAGCTACACAACGCTTCCAACTATTCATCGCATTTTTCATTTCTAAGTAAGTTTGAGCTTTTTGAATAGTTTTTATTTTTTCTTTTTCAAATTCATCATCAGATGAAAGCTTTTCAGTTATTTGGTTCAGAGAAACCCATTCATATTCATCATGTTCATGACTTAATTCCACTTTACTAGAATTAGCATAGCAAATACAACGAATGCCTCTCTTTTCCTCCTTAAAAAGCAAACTATCTTGAGGAAATTCTACTACATCAATAATATTTCCCATTACTACTTGCAATCCTGTTTCCTCTTGGACTTCTCTAATTATTGATTCATTTAAACTTTCTCCCTTTTCAATATGTCCACCAGGTAAATCATATTTACTAGGATTTAGCTTATCATTTTTAGCCCGCTTTAAGATAAGAACTTTTCCCTCTTTATTAAAAACTACTGCTTTAATTGTTAACATCATTATCCGAGCTTTAGATTTAATTTTATTTTTTTTGTTTTTCATAAATATTTTTAATTATTAAGTTTAATTTTAAATTAGTATTTCTACTTTATAATTGCGTTACAATTATTATTAATACTGTT
>CAZWWQ010000096.1:0-2269 GCA_964637685.1 uncultured Bdellovibrionales bacterium
AGAATCTATAATTAGTTTAAATTATTGGTAAGTTAGTTTATTTAAAAGGGAACATCTTCAATTTTAATTTCTTCTTCTTCTGCGTCTAAATCAATAGTAGGAATTTGCTCTTCGGGAGCTTTAGCTGAAGGTGCTGGGTTGGTAGGGGAATTAAAATTTTTGTTCGGATTTATAGGTGTTGATGAATTTTGAGGACGAGAACCCAGTTGCATATTTTCGGCTACTATTTCAGTAGTTCTTCTTTCCGAACCATCTTTAGCGGTATATTTTCTTGTTTGTAAGCGACCTTCAATATAGGCTTCTTGTCCTTTAGATAAATACTGACCAGCAATTTCAGCTAAACGGCCCCAAAGAACTACATTATGAAATTCAGTTTGATCTTGTTTTTGTCCATTTTTATCTTTCCAAAAACGATTAGTAGCTAAACTAAGAGAAGTAACTGATTGGCCAGTTTGAGTAGTTCTTACTTCGGGATCCCGAGTGAGCCTACCAACGAGCATTACCTTATTAACATTCATAGAATCAAAGTGTGAATTTAATTATTTATTTTAGTAAAGAAAATAAATAATTAAAACGCAAGTTAGTTAATTAATGAAAAAATTAAATGTTTAATATTTCTTCTAATTTTTTATCAATAGATTCATCGGTAGTTGTAGTTTTAGAAGAAGTTTTTTTCTGTATAGAAGTTTCTTCCTTAGTTGTACTATTTGTTGATAGAGTTTCTTCTTTATTGTTACTTTCTTTTTGTCTTTCTTTTTTATCCTTCTGTTCTATTTTTTGCTCTATTTTGGCTTCTTTTTGATTTGCTTCAGCTATTCTTTCTTCTTTAGATTTTAAGGCAGGAAGTTCATCAGCTTTACTTAAAACAAAACGTAAAATTTTATTATTAAGGTTGAGTTTAGTAGTAATTTTTTGAATATTTTTTTTATTGCTTAAATCAAAACGGCGAGCAATATAAATACCATGAGTCTCGTGTTTTACTTGATAGGACAAGCGTCTTTTTTCTTCGGTCGCTTTTTCTAAAAATTCTCCATCAAAAGAAGTAATAATTTCTTCTACCTCTTTTTTAATTTTAGCTAATTCTGATTCAAGAGAATTTCCAACGAGATAAAATATTTCGTATTGCATAGATGTTAGTAGTATTATAAATTAAAAATCCGTTTCAAGAAAGTTCCTGACGGATGATAACGCTTTCTTATCTCTGAATTAATTATTTTTCAGAGCGAGAAAACCAGGGACTTTCTAAGTTGTTCTTAGTATAGCGGTTCGTAGGAAATTAGTCAATAGCTCTTATACTATAATTATTTTTTGTCAATTTTTAGAGACAGTAGAATTTTAGATTTTAAATTCAATAACATCACCATCTTGAACAATATAGTCTTTACCTTCAATACGGAGAGCTCCTGATTCACGAGCTTGAGACCAAGAACCAATAGCTAAAAGTTTATTCCATTGAATTACTTCGGCTCGAATAAATTTTTCTTGGAAGTCTGAATGAATAGCAGCACCAGCTTGAGGAGCTGAAGAATTATATCTAATTGTCCAGGCTCGCGTCTCATCTTTTCCAGTAGTAAAAAAAGTGATTAGACCTAAAATTTTGTAGGCTTGCAAAATTAATTGATTTAGCTGGGAAGTTAACTCTAATTCTTGAGCTTCTTTAGGTGTTATTTCTAATAGCTCTTCTTCTATTTTAATATCTAGAACTACATAATTGTTTTGAAGTTGCTTTTTTAAGGTAGTAAGGGATTTAGTATCGGTATTATTTTCAGAAATATTTAAAACATATAAAAAAGGTTTTAGTGTTAGCAAAGAAAGTTCTCTAATAAGAGTTCGGGTATTTTCATCAGTTAGATCTAACTTAATTGTATTGGCTAATTTTCCGCTAGCAAGAATTCGTTCAATTTTCTCTAAAACGGATAATTGAGCTAAAGCCTCTGAGCTATTTCTTTTAGCTTCTTTTTCTAAACGAGAGTGTGCTTTTTTAGTGGTTTCTAAATCAGCTAAAATTAGCTCCGTATTAATAATTTCTATATCGCTAAGAGGATTAATAGTATTATGGACGTGAGTTATTTGTTTGTTTTCAAAAACTCTAACTACTTGGACGATAGCATCTACTTCTCTGATATTAGCTAAAAATTTATTACCTAAACCCTCTCCACTAGAAGCCCCTTTAACTAAGCCAGCAATGTCTACAAATTCAATGACAGTAGGAATAATTTTTGCCGATTGGGACATAGAGGCTAACTTCCTTAAACGCTCATCAGGTACC
>CAZWWQ010000097.1:0-2249 GCA_964637685.1 uncultured Bdellovibrionales bacterium
ACTTCCATAAGAATGAGTGTTGGATTATTTTCTACTGAGATATATGCCAACTGGATGCGTAGGGAAGGATTGGAAAGGTGGGTTTAATTCCTGCTCCCAAAGCAGGATGAAGTAGTTAATTATTTAATATTAATCTCATCACCTACCTGAGGATATGCAAATGGAAAAATAGAACCAGTTATTTTTATTCCGATGCATTATAAGGTAGATGGTTTAACTATGGATATTGCTGATGAGAAAGAGTTTTGTGCTAAATTAGGTAATTGTCCTGAAGAGAAGGTTAATAAAATTAATTTTAAGAAAAAAGATTTAAAGGATAAAAAAATGGAAATAATTCTAATGCAAGCTAATTAAATATGAATATCCAAAAAAAAATTGAAGAAATTAGGCAGAAACCAGAACGAGAGCGTCTTTATTGGGTTTGGGGTTTAACTCTATTTTTTACTTTGGTTATTGTTTTTTTTTGGTTGTGGGCAGTTAAAAGTGAAACTCAGAATTTAAAAAATTCAAAAAAACAGGAAAATATTATGAACGAATTCCAAAAACCGAAAAAATCAATCAAAGAAGCAACACAAGAAATACAGAACATACAAAAAACTATACAAAAAAGGTCTTTTCAAACAGGAAGTGAATATACTCAATAAAAAATCATTTTTTAAAAGAATTTAATTCTAGCGAATTATTTATAAAATTTAACTTAATTATATGGCTAATAAAGAAAAAAAAGAAGAAGATTTTCAGGTAGTAGAAAAAGAGAATAAAAATATTAAAATACGAGAAATTACTACGGAAATTCAACAATCCTATCTAGATTATGCTATGAGTGTGATTGTTTCCCGAGCTTTACCTGATGTACGAGATGGTTTAAAGCCAGTACACAGAAGGATCCTTTATTCTATGTGGAGCACTGGTTTACGTGCCAATACTCGTTTTCGTAAATCAGCCACAGTAGTGGGAGAGGTTTTAGGTAAATATCATCCTCATGGTGATACTGCGGTTTATGAAACAATGGTAAGAATGGCTCAGGATTTTTCTTTGCGTTATCCATTAGTTAATGGTCAAGGTAATTTTGGCTCTATGGACGGTGATTCGGCAGCGGCCTATAGATATACAGAGGCTAAATTAGCTACTATTGCGGAGGAAATGTTGTTTGATATTGAAAAAGATACAGTAGATTTTGTGCCTAATTTTGATGGGCAACACAAAGAGCCAGTTGTTTTACCGGCCGCTTTACCCCAATTATTACTGAATGGTTCTATGGGAATTGCCGTAGGAATGGCGACTAATATACCCCCCCACAATTTAAATGAATTAGTAGATGGTATAGTGCATCTAATTGATAATCCTCAAGCGGAAATAGAAGATCTGATGAATTTTATTAGTGGTCCAGATTTTCCTACCGGAGGAATTATTTACAATAAAAAAGCTATTTTAGAAGCTTATAAAACAGGAAGAGGAAAAATTTTAATGCGAAGTAAAGCTAATATTGTAGAAAATAAAACTGGTGTTTTTCAAATTATTATTACAGAGATAACCTATACTACTAATAAAGCTACTTTAATTCAAAAAATTGCGGAATTGGTAAAAAATGGAAAGATAGTGGGGATAAAAGATTTGAGAGATGAGTCAGATAAGGATGGTGTTAGGATCGTAGTTGATTTAAAGAAGGATGCTTTTCCTCAAAAAGTACTTAATAAACTATATTTGTTGACTGATTTGCAAAAAAATTTCGGGGTTAATATGCTAGCTTTATTAAACGGAATTGAGCCACAAGTTTTAAATTTAAAAACCATCTTAGAAGAATATATTACTCATAGGAAAATAGTTATTGTCCGACGAACAAAATACGAGTTAGCTAAAGCTTTAGATCGAGCACATATTTTAGAAGGTTTAAAGATAGCTTTAGATAATATTGATGCAGTAATTGAAACTATTAAGAAATCTAGCAATAAAGAAATAGCGCATAAAAATTTAAGAACGAAATTTAAACTTTCAGAACGGCAAGCAACAGCTATTTTGGAAATGCGTCTACAGACTTTATCAGGATTAGAGCGTCAAAAAATAGAGGATGAATTAGCCGAAAAGAAAAAACTTATTAGTGAATTAAGAGCTATCTTAAAAAGCGAAAAGAAAATTTTAACAATAGTTAAAGATAATTTAATACGAATTAAAGAAAAGTATGGTGATGTTAGAAAAACCAAAGTAGTTAAAAATAATGTAGATGAATTTAAACAGGAAGATTTAATTCC
>CAZWWQ010000098.1:0-2238 GCA_964637685.1 uncultured Bdellovibrionales bacterium
ATTAAAACACACTTTTTTAGCTTTTTTTTTCCTATTTTTATGCTAATATAAAAATATAATCAGATTTTCTTAGTTAATTTTTCTCACCACTAAAATTATGGTTCAAGAAAAAATCTATATTGTTATTCCCGCTTACAATGAAGAAAAAATTATCACTAGCGTCATAGCTGAAATTAAATCAGCTGGTTATAACAATATTATTCTTGTAGATGATGGTAGCAATGATCAAACTTTTGCAATCGCTCAAAAAACTAACATTAATGTTTTTCGCCATAAAATTAACCGTGGTAAAGGAGCTGCCACCAAAACTGGCATTGAAGCAGCTAAATTATTAGGTGCAGATATTATTATAACTATGGATGCTGATGGACAACATAATCCAGCTGATATTGCTAATTTGATCACTCCTCTCAAAAAAGGTTACGACGTCGTCTTAGGAACTCGCTTAAAAGATCCTCGAGGAATGCCCTTACACAAAATTATTGCTAATAAAATAGGCAATTTTTTTACTTGGTATCTTTATGGTTTGTGGGTAACTGATTCTCAATCTGGTTTTCGTGCTTATTCTCGCCGAGCTGTTGAATTAATAAATACTCAAACTGATCGTTATGAATATGACAGCGAAGTTATCCATGAAATCTATATCTATAAATTAAAATTTACTGAAGTCCCTATTACTGTTCGTTACACTGAATATTCTATGGGAAAAATTCAAAAACAAAGTTTTACTAATGGTCTAAAAACTCTCTATAAAATGGTTTGGAATTTAATTAGTTAACTAAATTGTTAAAAACATTGATTTTTTATCAATGCTATGATAAAATTACATTGATTTTTTATCAATCTAACTTAAATATATGATTTCAAGAGAAATTCTCGCCAAAATTACTCATTGGATAGGAAAAGAAAAAATACTCATTTTAAAAGGAGCTCGTCAAGTTGGAAAAACTACTCTTTTAAAACAAATCATCACTCATATTAAACAAAAAAATTCTACTGCTAAAATAGTTTACCTTCAGGCTGATAATCAAGAAAATTCTCAAATTTTTCAATCAACTGCCACCTTAGAAGAATATTTAAAAAGAACGTGCAGCTTCCCTCATAATTTTGTTTATCTCTTTATAGACGAATTTCAAACAATTAATGAAGCCGGATTATTTTTAAAGAATATCTTTGATAAATACAAAGAACATTTACAAGTTATTGTTAGTGGTTCAAGCTCTTTGGAAATCACGAAAAATACAGAATTTCTCACAGGAAGAGCTATTAATTTTGATATTACTAGAATTTCTTTTCGTGAATTTTTTAATTACGAAAATAAGACTAATATTCTTTCGCTAGATTTAACTAATTTTAAGGAAATAGAACTTTTTTATAAAACGTTCTCTCATAAGATAGAACTCTATTTTCAGGAATACATTACTTTTGGAGGATACCCAGAAGTCATAACTACTTTAGAAAATAATGACAAAGAGATAATTATTGAATCTATTGTTAAAACTTACGTAGAAAAAGATATTGCGGGCTTTCTTAATATCGAAAACATTACCAAATTTAACAATTTACTAAAAATACTTTCTTCTCAAATTGGTAATTTAATTAATTTTTCAGAAATTTCTCACACTACTACTCTTTCCAGAAATACAGTAGAAAAATATTTGACTATTTTGGCAGGAACATATGTTTTTAATTTAGTTACTCCTTTTTATAAAAATATTCGCTCAGAATTATCTAAAATGCCTAAAATTTATGCACTTGATCTTGGCTTATGTAATTATTTCACCCATTCATTAAGAGCTGATAATAGTTTAAACGGGAATCTCATAGAAAATTTTGTCTATCTACACCTTCTTCAAGAGTACAAAAAAGATTATCTTCATTTTTACCGAACTATTGGAGGATCAGAAATTGATTTTGTTATTGAGGATAGCCAAAGCAAAGTTATCTTAAGTGAAGTAAAATATCGCCCCAAAGTTAAACTTCCTTTAGCTATAAAAAATTTTTCTTCTCGTTATCCCGATTTAGTATCTCAAAAAATAATTTTTACTAAAGATACACTCCAAAAAAATACTGACGGAACGATTTTTCTTCCCGTTAACCTTTTACCTTTTATAAATATTTTACATTAAAATTTAATTTTTTATCAATCTAACTTTATGAAAATTTTAATTACTGGCGGAGCAGGATTTATTGGCTCAAACTTAGTGGATAAATTAATTCAAGAAAAACATTCTGTAA
>CAZWWQ010000099.1:0-2205 GCA_964637685.1 uncultured Bdellovibrionales bacterium
ATTTCAGAATTCAACCTGATTTTAATTATGCAAAACAATTGATAAAAGCATATGTTAAACTACTTATTAACAAATTATCCCCATTTTTAATGAATAGTATAAAGCTGATCTTTAATATAGGAAATCTCTTCAATTAATTTTACATCTTCTTGAAGAGCTTTATTTATTTTTTCATAAGCATACATAGCAGTAGTGTGATCACGACCACCTAATTTATCTCCAATTCCAGGATAGGAAAACTGAAGTTCACTACGCATCAAAAACATAGCTACTTGACGAGGTTTTACTATTTCCTGTTTTCTATTTTTGGCAATTAAATCACTTAAGGTAACTTCGTAAAAAGAAGCAACTATATCAAGAATATGTTTATAACTAATATCTTTCTTTTTACCACTAGAAATAATATCCTGTAAAATTTGTTTAGTATAATTTAAATTCAAATCCTTTTTAGTTAATTGAGCAGAAACTAAAACTCTATTTAAAGCTCCTTCTAATTCACGAATATTATTTTTAATATTTTTAGCAATAAATTCTAAAGAGGCTTCATCAAGAGTTAAGTTTTTAGCTAGAGCTTTATAGCGTAAAATAGCAATACGAGTTTCTAAATCTGGTTGAGAAATATCTGCAATCATACCTCCTTCAAAACGAGAACGTAAACGTTCTTCTAAAATTTGAATAGCTTTTGGTGGACGATCACTAGAAAGAACAATTTGTTTATTAGCTTGATAAAGATAATTAAAAACATGAAAAATTTCTTCTAGTGTTTTTTCTTTACCAGAAATAAACTGAATATCATCAATAATTAAAAGGTCTATTTTTTGATAATAATCTTTAAATTGGGCTATTTCTTGATTTTTTATAGAATTAATGAGATCACTAGTAAATCTTTCAGAAGAAATATACTTTACTTTTTTTTGAGGATTTAATTTAAGCACTTCATTACCAATAGATTGAATGAGGTGAGTTTATCCTAAACCAACACCCCCATAAATAAATAATGGATTATAAACATCTCCTAATGACTGAGAAACAGCAAAGCAAGCAGCTTGAGCTAATTCATTACTACCACCGATAACAAAGTTTTTAAAAGTATAACGAGGGTTGAGATTATTTTCTAGGTTTAAATTATTAGATGGTTTTTCAGGAAGAGGATTTTTAGGTGGTAAAACAGCATCTAAAGAATGATGATTTAGATTATTAATAGATTCATTACTGATGGCAATAGAACAACTAACTGACTGGATAGTATTATCTATATTTTTTAAAGCTTGTAAAATATATTGATGATATTTGTTTTCTAACCACTCTTTAGCAAAACCAGTAGGAACACTAATAATAACCTGACAATCCTTTTTTTCTAAAATAGAAGTATTTTTAAACCAAGTGCTGAATTTAGCTTGAGAGATAGAAAGCTCTATTTCTCCTAAAGCTAATTGCCAAAGTTCTTCATTTGTCATAAATTTAATTAAAATAAAAAAGTAGGTAAGTAAAAAAATTATAGCACAGAAGAAAAAGAACGTCTAAGAATAAAGGGGATAATATTGTTTATAACTTGTGGATGAATAAAAAAAAGAATATTTTATTTATTCTCGACAAGCCCATTTTTTAGTGCTAAACTAAGAGAGTTATTAAAGTTTTTAACAAAAAATTATGAATATTCAGTATTATGGTCATTCTTGTTTTAAGATTATTACTAAACCTATGGGTCGTGGAGGTAATGATGTAACTATTTTTTTAGATCCTTTTAATAAATCTATTGGTTTACGTCCACCCCAAGGAACGGCCGATTTAGTATTAGTGAGTCATGATCATGATGACCATAATAATATACAAGCGATAAAAGGAGATCCATATAGTATAGATATTCCAGGAGAATATAGTGTGAAGGGAGTGAGTATTACTGGGGTGGCTTCTTTTCATGATGAAGAAAAAGGAGCAGAAAGAGGTTTAAATACTATATATATATTAGAATCAGAAGAATTAAAAGTGTGTCATTTGGGTGATTTAGGCGATGAATTAAAGGAAGAACAATTAGAAAAAATTAGTGGTGTGGATATTTTAATGGTTCCTATTGGGGGAAAATATACTTTAGATGCTAAAAAAGCTATTACATTAATTAAAAAAATAGAACCAGCTATTATTATTCCGATGCATTACAAGGTAGATGGTTTAACTATGGATATTACTGATGAGAAAGAGTTTTGT
>CAZWWQ010000100.1:0-2139 GCA_964637685.1 uncultured Bdellovibrionales bacterium
GAACCTGCGACCGTTTGCTTAAGAGGCAACTGCTCTACCAACTGAGCTATGGATGCTCTTGTTGTATTTGATAATAATATTAACATTCCCAATGGTAACAAATTATTTTTTTTCAGTCAATCAAGCTTATTAATGTTTTTTCTTTTTCTTTTTGTTGATAACGGGGTTGGCTGTGGGATGAGGATATCTGTTGGGGGAGGCATAAGCACTGTTAAAAATATCTTCACGTAATAATTTTCCAGTGGCGTCAAAAATTTGTTGAGTTAAAATAGTTTTCATAGATCCATCCGATTTTCTTTCCAATATCTTAGGTCCTATAATTTTAACTATTCGTTGATCATTAGTACCATAAAAATTAAAAGTTAATTCAGTTCCTTCTATTTTAGTTTGAATTAAAATATAGCCAGGAGTATTATTAATAAAACGTAAATCAGGATTAGGTATATAAACAGTGGCATCTGTTCCTTGAGGATTATAATAACTAACAGGATAAGCGTGATTAGTTCTAGCAGTTATTTCTAATCCAGCGTTAATAGCGGCACGAAAAGTTGTGGTAGACACTTGACAAATTCCACCACCAAATTCAGGAACAGTTTTATGTTGCTTAATAACTAACTCTGGAAGATAACCATGCTCTTTATCAACGGCTCCCAAGATTTTAATAAAAGAAAACTCCTCATGAGGTTTTATGAGTACTCCGTTAAAACGACTAGTAGCTATTTTTATATTATGAATTCTATTAGTAGGAGAGCCAGCAAAATTAGATTCTCCTTTTCCAATTAATTGAGTAATGCCTAAATTATTAATAGAATCAGTAGCTATTTCAGGAGGTATTTTTTTGAAAGGAAGTTTTAAAGAAAGTGGATGTTGGGAAGATTTTAAATATTTTTCTAAAGTTGAAATACTTTTATTTTCTTCCAATTGAATTCCATGACGACTAAGTTCAAAAACAGATACCTTATAATTTTTAATTTCTAATCTGGCATCTTGAGGAGCTCTATTTAATTGTCTGGCCAAATCTTTTACAAATTGTTTAATTAAAAAATGGTTGGTTTCTAGAAGAGAAATTTTTTGAATATGATTCTTGTTTCTTTCTAAAAAAATTAATTGACAAGGAATAGATTTTTTATAAGTGCAAAAATTAGTATTTTCTATTTCAGAATTATAGTGAGAATTATAAACTAAAGCAGTTTTTTCTTTTAACCAAGTAGTTGCGATAGAAGAGGGTAATTCATAATGGGTTTCTCCAATTATCAAATCAATTTTTTGAGGAAGACTATTTAAAAAAATGGGTTGGGTTAAATTATTAATTAAAATATCTTGAGCGTAAAGTGGGGAAGGAGAAATTAGTAAAAAAACTAAAATAAAAGTAATTAATAAATAAGATAATGTTTTCATAGGGAAAATATTTTTAAAAAGAAATGCATAAAGGCATTTCTTTTTAAAGTACGATTTTTATGCAGAAATAAAAATTTAAAATCCACGAACTTGAATTTTTTTAGCTTTAGTATTATCAGCCTTAGGCATTTTGATAGTTAGAATCCCGTTCTTCATGGAAGCTTCAATTTTATCAGCAATTACATCTACAGGTAAAATAACAGACCGAGAAAAATTACCCCAATAACATTCTTGATAATAATAATTTTCTTCAGATATTTCTTCTTCTTGCTTTCTTTCTCCTCGGATGGTGATCATGTCATTATTAATACTAACATCTAAATCTTCTGGTTTTACTCCGGCGATAGTAGATTTAATAATAATTTCGTTATCATTTTGATAGACATCAATAGTAAGTTGTCCTTCTCCATCCTCTTGAGGAACAGAAGAGTTTAAATTTTTAGAAACTGACGATTCTTCATTATTGCTAACTAACATTTCTGCTTGTTCATCCTCAGCGTAAATATTAGTAATTGATTGAAATTGATTTTCTCTTTCTCGTTGAAACGCATTATCTTCGTTGACTCTTTTTGCACCAGTTAGTTTTTCAAAAAATGATTTTTTAACTTTGGTCATATTTTTTTATTTTATTGAGTTAGCTAATTAAAGTATAATTTAATTTAATTAATCTGGCAAGAAATTATTTTTAAAAAATAAATAAGCTAAAGCACTAAATAAAATAAAATAAACTAAAGAAAGATT
>CAZWWQ010000101.1:0-2041 GCA_964637685.1 uncultured Bdellovibrionales bacterium
TGTGGCTAAATCATTAAATATTAAAACAAGTTTAATTAAAAAAGGAATTTTAAATTTAAAAAATATTGCTCATCGGCTTGAATTTGTGCGAGAATTAGCTGGAGTGCAATATTATAATGATACAACAGCAACTACGCCCGAAGCAGCCATTCAAGGAGTAAAAGCTTTTTCTGCTCCAATAATTCTTATTTGTGGTGGAGCTGATAAAAAATTAGATTTAGATCAGCTAGGAAAAATAATTTATGAACAAGTAAAGGGAGTTGTTTTTTTAGAGGGAAAAGCTACGGATAAAATAGTTTCTGCGATAAAAAAAATAGATAAGAGTTTGAAAACAAAAAAATTTAATGTAGTTAAATCAATGGAAAAAGCAGTAGAATTAGCTCAGAGCACGGCTAGTGAAGGAGATGTGATTTTATTATCACCAGGAGCAGCTAGTTTTGGACTTTTTGCTAATGAGTTTGAACGAGGAAAAAAATTTAAAGAAGTGGTTAGAGAATTAAAATAAAAATTAGAAAATTATAATAAAAATAAAATAAAAAAAATGAAAACTCATAAGAAAAAAATTATTTATGTCGGATTTAGTTCGGTGGTTTTAATGTTAGCATTTTTTATAATGCAAAGCTTACAAAAAAGTTTGGCGATGAATGTTATGCCTACTAGTAATAATTTTGTAAATAATACAAATATAACAGCTGATAAAGAAAATAATAGTAATCGTATAGATAATATAATCACAGCTGACAAAGAAAATAATGATAATTACACAAATAATACAAGAAATAGGAATATAAGAATGAGAGAGGAAGATGATAATAACAAGTTGAGCGTTACTCCGAAAGTTAAAATAATAAAACCAAAAAAAGAAGTTGTTAAAGGCAAAACTAAACTAGAAGCTAAAGTTAAGGAAGCTAAAAATGTAGAGTTCTATTTAACAGAAAAAGGTTCCAATATAGATAAATATATTGGTTCAGCTCAAAAGAGTAGTGATGATGATTGGCATCTTGATTTTGATTCTAATGCTTCTCCTAATGGTTCTTTCTATTTAAAGGCCAAGATTAAAAATGATTATGGTAATTATGAAAGTAATAAAAAAACTTTAAATATAGACAATGGAGTTGCCTCAATAGATAAAAATCAGATAAATGTTGATAATGCAGTAAAAAATAAAGATACTTCGAAAAGTAATAAGCAGAATAATAAAATAAGCAATGAACAGCGCAATAATCAAAATAATAAAGAGGTAAATTATAATGATTTGACTAATCAAGCATGGCAGGAAAAGTTTTTTCATCAAGTTATTTGTCAAGATAAAGATGTCTGTAGTGGGAAAGCCGATCCAGATAAAGATGGCTTAACTAATGATGAAGAGTTTCGTTATAAAACTGATCCGCTTAATCCAGATTCAGATAGAGATGGTTATTTGGATGGCGATGAAATAAAAAATGGTTTTAACCCCCTAAAATATTCTCCTGGTGATAAAAGTGATCGAATTGTTTTTGAAAGTCCGAAGAAAAAAGGAATAGTAAAAAAGAATCTATATAAAGTAACTTCAGTAAAATTAAAAAAAGAAAACACTAAGAAAAAAGATTTAGTTTTATCAGGTAAAGGTATTCCTAATAGTTTTGTGACTGTCTATATATATAGTTCTGATCCAATTATTTTAACTGTTAAGACAGATAAAGATGGTAACTGGTCATATACTTTAGATAAAGAAATAGAGAATGGAGAACATCAAGTTTATGTGGCTGTTACTGATAATACTGGAAAAATAACAGCTAAGAGTAAGCCGCTAGCTTTTGTTAAAACAGCGCAAGCGGTAAGTGTTATTCCAGATAAAACTTATACCAATATCGTTTCTCCTAGTGAGGAAAGTAAAAAAAATGGAACGGCAATTATAATCGTGCTTACTCTAATTTCTTTTGGTTTAGCTGTTTCTATTATTGGCTTGATTATTTCCAAATTTAGAAAAAGTAATTAAACTTTTATGATGGAGCACATTGAAAATATTACTAAATTTATCAAAAAGAATCCTTCTATTATT
>CAZWWQ010000102.1:0-2025 GCA_964637685.1 uncultured Bdellovibrionales bacterium
GTAGCTGGTGACCAAGAAGAGACAGAACAAGTTGGCGGACAATATTTTGTTCCATTTACTATTCTATGGTTTCCACAGTTACTAGTTTGAACAAAAGAAGTACCTGAACATCTTGTATTAGTAGCTGGCGACCAAGAGGTGTTAGAGCAACAGACTCCACTAGTTTTAGTTCCAGTTGCCGGTCTATGATTTCCACAGTTACTAGTTTGAGTGAAAGAGGTACCAGAGCATCTTGTATTAGTAGATGGTGACCAAGATGTATCAGTACAACGCACTTTAGTTCCACAACGATAGCCTAAACAATTACCAGTACAACATTGATCGGTATAATAATTATCCGTGTTAGCATTATCACAAGCATTATAAACACAAGGACACGGCTGAGTATTGCACGTCTGAGTTACCGTCTTATACTCATTGTTACAAGTTGGTCCTGGATCTCCATGATCAGCGTAAGCAATATTAATAAAGATATTGGATAAGTTCTGTAAACTAATAGTTTTCTTTAGCTGAGAATTTAAATAAGCACACTGCCAACTACCACGACGAACATAATACACTGTTTTAGTCCCTCCACCACAATAAGCTACTGAACAAGCAGATGTGTCATAAGCCTCCCACGCGTCATGAACGCATTTATAATCAAAACATTTATTATGTACCAATACTCCTTCTGCAAAATAAGTACTGTTCTTAGAAACTTTTTTTAAGTTATAGGTTCTAACTTCTTCTGGTATTTCTATTATTTTAATAATCTTAGTTTTTCTTTTATCAAAATCAAAGACGTGTTGATTGACCTTTAATTGATGCACTTTTAAATGATGATGAGTATCTTCCCAAGTAGCTTGAGGATTAAGTGAAGCCCAATCATTAAAATCAGTTATGTAAATTGGATGTTCACTAGTAGTTCTAATGGTTCTTCCATTGCTTAAAACTATTTTAAACCATTTTTTTCTAATTGGTGATTCTAGCTCTTCCACTGTATTAACAGTAAACTGTTTCTTTTTCAAATCATAACCCATTACCTGATCACCTGTTTTTACTTTCTCGATAGCTTTAGTGGTTCCATCAGCCATTTGCACCGGTGTTCCTGGCAAGAAACAAGAGGCATAACCTAAAGCCTTGGGCGCTTTCCCCATCACCGAACCAACAATTATCAGCCCTATAACTAATAATAGTTTTTTAAAATAAAATTGGTTTTTTTTAAAAATACCCATAATTTTGTGGTTATTATTTCCAATCATTGATTTGGAATTGTGAATAATTATTAAGATTTAAAATAGTTTTTGTTTTTTGAGTAAGAATATTGTGTAAAACCAATTCAGTTTTTCCTTTTGGTGTAGTTTCTACAGCAACTAAATAATTTTCATCTTTAGGATTAAATTGAATGGCTAAAATATGATTACCTTTTAAATCTATGGTTTTCAATCCATTAACCATTTTACCCGATTCTTTTTCTTGAAAGTTTACTTTGTAAATAAGAAGTTTATCTATAGCTGAGTTAGCCAAGGCTAATTTATTTTTTTGAGGAGATAAGGCTAAACTAGTATTTATATCAAAAGGAAAATCCTTTTGAGCTGGTCTAAGAAAAATGCTTTCCCCAGTTCCTTTAGCAATATCAAAGAGAAAAACTCCTTCTTTTCTCAAAGCTATTATTTTTTTATTGCCTGGAGCAAAGAAAGGATGGATAGCAGTACCAACAAATTGTTTTTTACCAGTCATACTAGAAACAAAAATCCTCCATTGTTCTATGTCAGCTAATTTTCCTTTTTGTTGTTCCTTAGGCATTAATTCTATAAAAGCTATTTGCTTATTATCTGATGACCAAGAAATTTCCTTTTTAAGTTGAGGTGAAGAACCAGTAATTAATTTTTGTGCTTTTTTAGTATTATCTAGTTTATCAGCATAAATTTGATATGATTGATGGTTATTAATAGTATCAATACAGTTGGTAGTTACTGGCATTAAATCTTTATTGGTAACAGTTCCTCCTAACAAATCGCAGTCTTTACTCGTATAAATTGG
>CAZWWQ010000103.1:0-2025 GCA_964637685.1 uncultured Bdellovibrionales bacterium
TTCTAAAACTAAACGAACATTAACATTGGTTTCTTGAATAATTTTCAAACTTTTACTAATTTCTTCTATCAAAAAAAAGGCTTTTTCTGAAGTAATCATTAAAGAATTTGAAGACTCAAAAATAGCTCTTCGCAACAAAACCATCCACAAATTTAACTCTTCTTTTAGTTCTTCTTTGTCATGACTTAATTTTTCAGCTTGAAGAAAACACTCATTATTTCCTTTTTCTAAAATTTTTTTTAGTCTAGTTTGGCTTGATCGTTTTTTTTCTAATTCTGCTGGATTTTCTTTTAATTTTTGAGCAATTCCTGGTCGTCCCAACGACCAAAAAACTAATTCCTCCAAATTTTGACTATCCGAAAATAAAGGAGCAATTTCAGCATCTGGCACTAAATTAAATTTTTTAATCAAACAACGTGACTGAATAGTTGGTAAAATTCTAGTAAGATTATGACACACTAAAATCAAAATGCATTTTTTATGTGGTTCTTCTAAAGTTTTTAATAAGGCATTTTGAGCATTTATATTCAAGCGTTCTGCCTCATCAATAATAGCTATTTTGTATTTCCCTGTATAAGGAGCCAACGATAAATCTTTTTTTAATTTTCTGATACTGGCAATTTTTATATCTTTTTTTCGTATAACCCCCTTTTTTTCTTCTACTTCAGGACGAATAACAATCAAGTCTGGATTAATTTTTTCTTCAGGAGCATCAATAATAAATTTAGCTATTTCTTGAGCTAACGTAAATTTTCCAACATGTTCTGGCCCTACAAAAAGATAAGCTTGAGCTAATTTATGTTTTTTCTTACTTTGAACTAAAAAGTTTATTATTCGAGAATGACCAATAATATTCATACAAAAAAATATTTATTTATTCTTATAAATCTCCTCTATCAAATTTAATATCGCTTCTCTAAATCTAGTTTGATTAAATTTTTTCCCACTTTTTTTAATATATTTTCGGTCATATTCTTTTTCTTTTTTTCTAAATTTTTCTACCGCCTCAAAAATAGCTGTGACCGTAGAAGTTTGAAAAAATTCCCCATTTTTACCCGCTTCTATAAATTCCTTCGCTCCTCCTTTAGCCAAAGCTAATACCGGAATACCATGTTGTAAAGCTTCCACTGGAGCCATACCAAAGTCATCCAAACCTGGAAAAATAAAAGCTCTAGCCTGAGCATATAGCTTATCTAATTTAGCCTCTGAAACCCAACCAGTAAATTTAATATTTTTTTTCGCCTGCATTTTTAATTTCTTTTTTTCCTTACCATCACCCACAATAATTAAAATTAGCCCATTTTTATTAAAAGCCTCTACTACCCTACTAATATTCTTATAAGCACTTAAACGTGAAACTATTAAAAAATATTTTTGAGAATATTTAGCTTTTCCTAAAGAATTAGGGTTTATTTTTTCATTAATAATAACCGGCGGATAAATTATTTGACTTTCACGACGATAATATTTTTTAATTCGTTGTTGCGTATAATAGGAATTAGCTATTAAATAATCTGGACGATCCGCTGCTAAACGGTCCCAGAGACGTAGATAACTTAGTATGGGACGAAGAAAAAATCCCCATCTATTTTTATGCTCCTCTTTTAAATATTTTTCATTATAGTCCCAAACAAAACGCATAGGAGAATGAATGTAGGCAATATGGATACTATTCAAGCGAGTAACAATTCCCTTACTCCAAGCTCCTGAACTAGAAATAATTAAATCAAAATCTCTTAAATTAAAAGTTTCTGGTGCTGTTGGTAATAACGGCAATAAAAAACGTGCTCTCTTTCTTAAAAATAAGGGAAATTTCTGTAAAAAAGAAGTTCGTATATCTTTTCCCACTAATTTTCCGTGTAAATTTCGCTTTTCATAGAGAAGAGTATAAATTGGAGCTTCTGGAAAAATTTCAGTTAACTCCTTTAAGACTTGTTCCGCTCCTCCCCATTGGTTAAGAAAATCATGAACTAGTGCTACTTTTATTTTTTTAAATTGTTTCATAATCAGTTTATTGATTTGTTT
>CAZWWQ010000104.1:0-2007 GCA_964637685.1 uncultured Bdellovibrionales bacterium
AGATGAATTAAGTAAATTAAAAGATCAGTTCAATGATTCTAAAATTGTTTTGGCTAGAATAGAAACTCGAGAGGATGATCTTAAAAATAAAATCAGACAAGAATTAAGGAAGGGGACTAATGAGTTGAAACCACCAAAAAAGAAAATTAACCAAACAGAATTAGAAAATAAAATAGTTAAGTTAAAAATAAAAATGGAACAAATCGGTGGAATAGATCCATTAGTTATTGATGAATATAAAGAAGTTTCTGAGCGTTTTGAATTTTTAACTTCTGAATCTCAAGATCTAGAGAAAGCCATTATTTCTTTAAAGAGTGTTATTAAGGAAATGGATCAAAAAATTGAAAAAGAATTTCTTAAGGCCTATAAAGAAATTAATCGAGAATTCAGTGAATATTTTAAAATTATTTTTGGTGGTGGCAGAGCTAATTTAGCCCAAATAAAAATTAAAAATAAGAGATTAAATAAAAAGAAAGATTTAGCGGAGGAGGAGTTGGGTGAATTGGACGAGGAAGAAATTAAGAAAGAGGATGAGGCAGAGATTGGGATTGAGATTTCAGCTTGTCCACCAGGAAAAAAAATTACTAATCTCAGTATGCTTTCTGGTGGAGAGAGATCATTAACCTCTATTGCACTTCTTTTCGCTATTATTGCTTACAATCCACCACCTTTTGCTATTCTGGATGAAGTAGAAGCCGCCTTAGACGAAGCTAATTCTAAAAGATTCGGTCGTATTTTACAGGAGCTTTCTCAGAAAACACAATTTATAACTATTTCTCATAATAGAGAGACTATGCGTCAAGCCAAAATTTTATACGGTGTTACTATGGGTGAAAATGGTGTTTCTAAATTACTTTCGGTTCGCTTAGATCAAATTGGAGTTGAGGGAAAAATTAAAACTAAGGACTAATTTTAGAGTAAACTTTTTAGCGGGTTTATTGACAGATAAGTTTCTTTGATGTAAAGTGATTTAAGTAAGATAAGCGGATAATATTAAGCAATAAAACTTTTGATAAAATTATGTTGATAATACGATTAGCTAGAGTAGGAAAAAAGAATAAGGCTCAATTTAAAATAATGGTTCAAGAAAAAAGTATGGCACCTGGTGGGCGACACGTGGAAATTTTAGGTTCTTACAATCCACATTCTAAGGAAACTGTTTTAAAAGAAGAAAGAATTAAATATTGGCTTTCTCAAGGAGCTCAGACATCAGATACAGTGCATAATTTATTAGTAACCCAAAAAGTAATTGAAGCTGAAAAACGAGCGGTAAAAATGCCAGCTAAAAAAGTTGCAGAAAAAGACAGTAAAAAAAAGAAAGAAACAGGCGAAAAGGTAGAAGCTTCTACGGAGGCCTCTAAGGAAGACTTTACTAAAAGTACCGATAAAAAAACAGAAGCATTAAAAGAAAAAGATAAAAAAGTAGAGCAGAAAGAAGAAAAGAAGGAAGAAGCTGTTAAAGCTGATGTGAAAACAACTGATGCGAAAAAAGAGGATAAAAAAACCGAAGAAAAAGAAGTCAGTAAAAGTAAAGAAGAGAGTAAGGTTTAAATTATAGAAAAGAGAAATTTTAAATAGTGGATTGTAAAATTGAATAATTTTTCCGTAGATAACAAGCGAAAAATAAGTCTTGTTGAGGAAATAAAAAATCAAAGATTTTTTTATTTTGGTCGACTGCGGAAAAGCAGTTTTTTATTTTTCAAAAAAATAAAAAATAGAGATAAATATGTTATGAAAAAATATTATGCTAACAAGAAATGAAAAAAAGGTTTTAAGCGCTCTTTTTTTATCCTGAGAAAGATCATACTCCATGCCGTGCAGATAATCATAACAGGCGGTTACATTCAAGGGAATCCGGGGAGCGACGATTTCACAGATGGGGCGCAATTTTTTTCGGCCTTCACCGACGCAGCGCAGCAATTCCTGCTGAATTTCTAAAACACATTCCCTGTCTTGCTGCCAGAAATCCTCCCGCACGGCCCAGACCGCGAAAACAAAGGGCAAACC
>CAZWWQ010000105.1:0-1996 GCA_964637685.1 uncultured Bdellovibrionales bacterium
TTGCTTTTTTACCTCACCCGTTTTTTTAATTACTAATTGAATTTTACAACGTAAGGGTGCTTCATAAGAAATATTTTTATCTCGGGCAGTTATTTCATCATATTTAGGATCATCTAAATAATATTCTTTAAAAGATAGCTCTAAATCTTTTCCAGTAAAATCATCTATAGGACTTACCTCATCTAAAATTTCTCGAAATCCTTTTTCCAACAACCAATCAAAAGATTTAAGTTGAGCTTCAATCAAGTTAGGCAGAGAAACCATGGACATGGTTTTGAAAAATTTTCTTTTTGACAATGAGGATTCAGAACCGAAAGATTCTTTAATTTTAAGCGTTCTTTTAATTTTAGTCATATTAGCAAACGTTCATCTTACTTGTTCCGTGTAATTTTTAGAGAACGAACAACAAGGATGAGTTTATATAAAAATATTTAGTTTACTATTTATTTAAGAAAGAAATAATTCTAACATTCAAAATTTTGAAATCCCGAAAGAATTACTTTTTCGGGATATTTTTTTACTATTTTTAATAAATAACACAAAATTATTATACACGAAACAAAAACAAATACAAGAATTTTGCAGTCTCTATTCACCCTGTTTAATTTTTTTATTATCTTTATTCAGGTAAAATATATTAAGTAAAATATATTCAGCTTCCTCATTATACATCACCTTCAAATTCTGTCAACTATTCATCTTTTCTCTCGTCCAATTCCAAGTATTAGCCACAGTTTTAGCTATTCTAGTTGTAGTAAAATTATCCGTTTGATCACTCTCTACTTTTATTTCTTTTATTTTTGGTGGAATTATTTTATTCTTCCTTAATAATTCGTCTATTTCTTTTAAGATAACCTCCGAAAGACTACGCTCATTTAAAATATCTCTATGGTCTTGCTCTTTTCCTTCTTTCCAAAGACTTAAGCGAATTTGCTTTCTTCTTATGCTTATTAATAATTTCATAAATTTATTTTTTACTTTTCTTTTCCTACCTTTTTCCAATTAAAATTCCAGGGATCGGTTTTTCTCCCTGGAGCAATATCCGAATGACCAAGAACATGTTTTATTTTGTATTTATCCTTGAGATAAGTAACTAATTTCTTTAAGGCTTCATATTGAGCATCGGTAGGACTTTCCGATTGAGTTTCTACTATTTCAATACCTAAAGAAAAATTATTTACTCTCGTTCTTCCATCTGGCATCTTAGAAACTCCAGCGTGATAAGCTATGTTGTGATCCGCCACTAAACGATAAATCCTCCCTTGACGAGAAATAATATAATGCGGAGCCACTCCCGCTGGACGATATTCCTGATTAATAATAGTTTCTAAATTATGAATATCACCGCCCATAGCATTATAAGACGAATGAATAATAATTGTATCAATTTTCCGCCTGCTGGTTGGAGTAAATCCCCAGGTGACTAAACGATTGATAATTTTAGGCAACTTTCCTTGATTTACAGAATCATTATTAATTTCTTTCTTATCTTCTGGCTTTGATATAATCTCGCTTTGCGTTTGATTAACATCCCCTTCTTGAGCTAAAGCTGGTGTTTCTTTTTTTGCTTTGTCTGCTATTTTATCTGAAGCTAACTTATTTTTCAAATCCCCTTCTGAATTAGTTTCTTTTATTAAAACAGGATTTCTAGGAATTTCCCCTATAATCAAACTCCGGCTTTGACCTTTATCAAAAAATAGAAAAATGATGAAACCAACTAAAAAAATACTTCCTACTAATAATATTTTTCTTTTATTAATTTGCATTATTTTCTTACTTTATTTATATTTACTATTTCTAATCTAAAATTGCTGTTCTAAACTTATAAAAATCACCATTAAAATTACCTATTTCTATCTAAAATCAAACAAGTTTGATCAATAATACTTTAAATGGATTTCAAGATTTACATATAGATATTTTAGCCTATGAGACATTGAAATAATTTTATAAAATGATATACTTTTAGAATATTATTCTTTATTTAACTACATCT
>CAZWWQ010000106.1:0-1987 GCA_964637685.1 uncultured Bdellovibrionales bacterium
GACTAAGAAAATCTAAACGAGCAATAAAATTTATATTTAAAGACTTTGCTAAAAAAGGAAAGATGTAATGTGAAGTTAAAACTAAAATTAACACCGAAAACCAAATTATAACTCCACCCATAGTTGGAGTTCCTGATTTGCTCTTATGTAATTGATTAACATACTGAAGTTTTTCCCCATCAACAGATTTTTTTTTAATTCTTATTCCTATTTTATGATTATATAAAAAATGCGTCCAAATAGGTGTTATTAAAAAAGCTACTAAAAAAGCTAGTAGTCCAGTAGATAAAACTTTCAGAATATTAATTACCTCTGGGATAGTTTGTATTTGAGAGATGTTCATTAATTTATTTTTTTCATTTTTTAGTAATAATTTATTTCCATTGATAATTATCAAAAGCCCAGTTGACTAATTTTTTCATATCACTCCATCGATTAGGATCATCTAATATTACTGCAATTATTTTATGTTTTTTGTCTTTACTAACAGCTCCTAACATCAAAGATTTTCCAGCTAAAGGAGTAAATCCAGTTTTTCCTCCAATACAGTTAGGTAATTTATTTAAAAGTTTGTCTGTATTTTTCAGTTTATGAGCTATTCTACCATTGGCAGAATAAACTGTAGTTTCTGAAATTTTCATTATTTTCCAAATTAATGGATACTGCAAAGATTTAATTGCAATACGAGCTATATCATAAGCCGATGAATAACATTCTTTTTCATAACCAGTAATTTCTAATCCAGAAGGAGTACAAAAATGAGTATCCTTTAGTCCCCAATCTTGAGCTTGTTTATTCATTAAAGCTACAAACTTATCTTTTGAACCACCAACATAAATACCTAAAGCTGTAGCAGCATCATTAGCACTATCTAAAAGCATTGCTTTAAGTAAATTTCTCACACTAATTTTTTCACCTATTTGTAACTTTTTAGCATTACAATAAACACTAGAAGGACAACCAACTATTGTTCCATCTACTCTCAACATTGCTGGTGTAATAGTTACCACTTCATCTAAATTTTTAACCTTTTTCAAAATTAAACTAGCTGTCATTATCTTAGTTAATGATGCAATTTGTCTTCGTTTTCTTCCATTATCATAATGAAGAATTGTTCCACTATCCACATCTATAACTACACTAGCATGTGCCCATATTTTTATATCACCATAATCTGGTTTTCTTATTACGCTAAAACCTGATTTAATAATTTTATCTAAAGGAAATAGGTTATGATTTTGAAAAGTTTCTACATTATTATTGGTATGATTTTGAGCAGGGCTATCAGTTTGTATTTTAGCTTCCCCCAAAACCTGTGCCTTTTTAGGTTTTAAATTATAATTAATATTACCAGCTAAAGTACCGTACATAAAAAAAGGTAAGAAAGGAGAAATTAAAATTAAAATTAAACTACTAAACATATGTTTTTTATTCTTTATTAGTTACCTTAGCTAGTCGCTGATCTTGGGTAAGTTTTTCCCAATCAGGTAATTTATTAATTTTATTTATACCTATTTTTTTAAGAAATTCAAAAGAGATTTTATATAAATAAGAACGATTATTTTCTGGATTATCTATTCGTTCCAAAAGCCCTCGTAACATAAGCGTACGTAAAGTAAAACTACAATTAACCCCACGAATAGCTTCAATATCAGTTCGAGCTATTGGTCCCCGATAAGCCACTACCGAAAGTACCTCTAAAGAAGCTTGACTTAAATTTTCCTGAATTTCACTTTTTAATACTTGAGCTACAATATCAGCATTATCAGCTTTTGTTACCATTTGAACCGCATCTTCTTTAATAATAATATCCATTCCTCTTCCGTAAATATAGTCTTCTTGTAATAATCTAATAGCTTCTTCAATTTCTGAAGTTTTGATTTTTATAATTTTAGCTAAACGGGAAATTTTCATTGGCTCTCCGCTAACAAATAGAATACTTTCTATAGCTGATTTTATTTTCTCTTTATTCATAATACTAATATCT
>CAZWWQ010000107.1:0-1965 GCA_964637685.1 uncultured Bdellovibrionales bacterium
AAAAAGAAGAAGAAAAACTAGAAAAGAAAGAAGAAAAAAAATAACTTAGAAAAAGCTAGTTGTAAAAATAGAACCATCCAAGAAGAGTGGTTCTATTTTTTTTTAAATTTGCTATAATAAAAATATGAAACAAATATGGTTAAATAAAAAAACGATAATTATTTTGATGGTGACTATTTTCTTAGTTTCAGTTTTTAGGAATATCGGTTCTGTAGCTTATGCAACAAATGAAGATGATGTATTAAAAGATATCAATAAGGTTCAGGATAGAATTGAGAAAGAAAACAAACATCTTGGTCAAAGTCAAGTTAATCTTTCTATTACACAGAAGCAAATAAATAGCACGACCAATAAAATTAATCAGACAGAAACTGAAATTTCTAGAAAAGAAATGGAGTTAGAAAATTTAAAAAATAAGATAGAATTAAATAAAAAAATTCTCACTGCTTACACTCAAGAAATGTATTTTAGTGATCAAGATATCTCCTGGGTATTAAATTTCGGTAGTCAAAATTTCAGTCAATATTTTCAAAATTTTGATCAAGTACTTAATGCTAAGGAAAAGATTCTGGCTATTATGGAAGATATTAAAAAAGATAAAAAATATGCTGAAATTGTTAAAGAAAAATTAGCAATCAAAAAGAAAGAGCATCAAAAACTTCTAATTATTAAGCAGTCTCAAAAAAATGCGATAGTGTCAAATATAAATGAAACAAAAATAACCATTAGCCAACTTCAAGCCAAAATGAGTAAATTACGAAGTACGTTGTCTAAATTTTTAGGTGCTTCTTATAATATGAATGATGTTGTTGAAGCGGTGAAATATGCCGATAAGAAGACTGGAGTTCGAAAAGAATTTTTATTTGCTATGTTGGATAAAGAAACTGACTTGGGAAGATTTACAGGTGGTTGTTATTACAGTAAAGGAAAAAATCCGGTTAAGAAACATATGAAAACAGTGGACAAAAATGAGTTTTTAGATTTGATGGATGAATTGGGTTATGGAAAGAATGATAAGAAGCTTTCTTGTTGGCCAGGCTATGGATATGGTGGGGCTATGGGAATTGCTCAATTTATGCCATCTACCTGGATTGGTTATAAATCAAGCATAGCCTCAAGAACTGGAAATAAACCAGCTAACCCTTGGCGATTGAAAGATGGAGTGATAGGGATGGCTTTAAAATTAAAGGCAGCCGGGGCGAGTAAAAAAAGCCGAGAACATTATGCGGCTAAAGTTTATTATTGCGGAGGATCTAGTTCTCCATATTGGAATACCAAATGCGAAGCCTATGCAGACACTGTTGTTAGTTGGTCAAAGGGGTATGATGATTATTTTTAAAATTGACGATATTTTTGGACTGGTATAAAATAATAATATGAAAAAGGAGACTAAAAAAACTAAAAAAGATCTAACTCTTGTTGATGTTGTTGAGGCTATTAAAGGCGTTAAAAAAAGTCTTGATAAGAAAATAAGCAGTCTTAGTAAAAAAATAGGCAATGTAAACAGTAATCTTGATAAAAAAATCGGCAATGTAAACAGTAATCTTGATAAAAAAATAGACAATGTAAATAATAACTTTAGTAAAAAAATCGGCAGTGTCAACAGCAACCTTGATAAAAAAATAGACAATGTTAATAGTAATCTTAGTAAAAAAATAGATGATTCTGTTGAAGAGCTAGCTGGAATGGTGCAAAGAAGTCTGTTAAATACAGAAGAAAATGTAAAAAAAGAAATAAAATTGGTTCAGGATGAGTTAAAGTCTGATATCGGAAAAGTTAAAACTGATCTTAATCAAAGAGTGCATATCTTTGATCATAAAGATCTTGAATTTCGGGTGGAAAAATTAGAAAAAAAAGTAGAAATAATAAGTAAAAAATAGGGAAAACTGATTGGTATTTTCTATTTATTCTTGTTATAATTTAGATATCTTTAGACTAATTAAACAATAGTAAATAATTAAATAA
>CAZWWQ010000108.1:0-1889 GCA_964637685.1 uncultured Bdellovibrionales bacterium
GAGGCTTTAAATATGGATACTGTCAATCAAATAAAAGAGACAAAAAATACAAATATTCTTCCAATTACCGTTGAAGAAAAGGGGAGAGCTAATTTGTTTATGCCCGTAGCTCAGTAATTAATTCAAATAAAATCTTATTAATTAAGACAAGCTAAACTAAGCTAAATGAATATGAGAGACCAAGGAGATACTCAAAAAACAAAAACGTCGTTAAAAGTAAATGGGGAAAATAATTTAGTTCCAAAGATATCTTCTATCGAATCTTTCAAGAACATTAAAAGCAAAACAAAAAATCCTATTTTAACAGAGGAAAAGAATGAAGTGGCTAAATTAAATAAAATACCTAAAATAATAGCGGCTGATATTATTGGAATAATACCGGAAGATGTGGCTAAAAAATATAGTATGATTTCTTTTGATAAAAAAGAAAATATTATAAAAGTAGCCATGACCAATTTACACAATATTGACGCTCTTAATGCGCTTAGATTTGTAGCGGAAAAAGAAGGAGCTGAAATAGAAGCCTACTCTGTTACGCAAGATGCTTTTAAGAAAATGTTCAACAATTATAGTGGTCCTTCTGAAATGGTTAAGAATGTGGTTAAGTCATTTAAGGAAGACGTGATTATTGAGGAGGAAAAGAAAGAAGATGATTATAAAAAACGAGCGGAAATAATAAAAGAGGCTCCAGTAGCTAAATTAGTGCAAGTAATTATCAGTCATGCTGTGGAAGGTAATGCGAGTGATATTCATATAGAGCCAATGGATAATGATTACCGAGTGCGTTTTCGTTTGGATGGAATTTTGCATGTGAGTTTATTTATTCCTAAGGAAATTGGACCAGCCATAATTTCACGAATAAAAATTTTAGCTAATCTAAAAATTGATGAGAAAAGAAAGCCACAAGACGGTCGTTTTAAAACCATTACCAATGGAAGAGAAATAGATTTCCGTGTCTCTACTTTACCGGTTATTTCGGGTGAAAAGATAGTATTAAGGATTTTAGATAAAAAAAAAGGTTTAAGCAAAATAGAATCACTGGGATTAATGGGAACGGCTTTAGAGAATATAAAAATAGCTATCAAGGAAACCTATGGTATGATTCTTTTTACAGGACCAACTGGTTCTGGAAAATCTACTTCGTTGTATGCGTTATTAAAAATTCTCAATAACGAGGAACGAAATATTATTACGCTAGAAGATCCGATTGAATATAATATTGAAGGTCTAAATCAAAGTCAGATTAATCCTGAAATTGGCTATACTTTTGCTAATGGTCTGAGGACGATTTTACGTCAAGATCCTAATGTTATTATGGTGGGGGAAATTAGAGATAGCGAAACTGCTGAATTGGCTGTACACGCAGCTCTTACAGGACATTTAATGTTTTCTACTTTGCATACTAACACAGCTGTAGGGACTATTCCTCGTTTAATAGATATGGGCATTGAACCGTTTTTACTTTCTTCTGCTATTCGTACTGTAGTATCACAAAGATTAGTACGTAAGATTTGTGATAATTGTAAAGAAGAACAAAAAGTAACAGCTTCAGTTAAGGAAAAAATAAGAGAAGAGCTTAATGGAATATATCCCGAGGAGGCAAAAAAATATCAGGTAGATTTAACTCAAGATATAAAATTCTATCATGGTAAAGGATGTGACGCTTGTGGGGGAACTGGCTTAAAAGGAAGGATGGCTATTTATGAGGTTGTTCCTGTGGATGAGGATATGAAAACAATCATAACAGAAAAAAATGGCAATGAAGAAATGTTAAATAAAAAGAAAGAAGCAAAACACATTTTATCTATAAGAGAAGATGGTATCTTAAAGGCGGTCAAAGGATTAATAACTCTTGAAGAAGTAGAAAGAGTAACTGAATAGTGAAGTAA
>CAZWWQ010000109.1:0-1845 GCA_964637685.1 uncultured Bdellovibrionales bacterium
GGTTTTTCCACCAGAAAGATCAATAAAAATATTTTTTCCTATCCGATAAACTTTCAAAATTTTTCTTCCTTTGATTTTTTGTGCAAATTCTTCAACCGTTATTCCTTTGATTGTTTTTTTCCACTCACTCCAAAAACCAGTAATTACACTACCTCTAATTTTGGCATTAAGATCAGAAACCACTGTTTGTACTTCTGGTAATTCTGGCATAAATATTTTATTTTATTAATAAAAAACTACTATTTAAAGCTCTCCCCAATTATCTCCTATTTTAATATTCACCACTAAAGGAACCTTTAACGGATAAACTTGCTCCATTAAAGTTTTTACTTTTTGTGCTACTACTTCTGTTACTTCTTTTTTAACCTCTAGGATAATTTCATCATGTACTTGAAGAATCATTCGCACTTGAGAATTATTTTCTAATTCATTAAACACTTTAATCATTGCTAATTTTACAATATCCGCAGACATACCTTGAATAGGCATATTCACTGCCATTCGTTCAGCTGAATTTTGTACCTGAAAATTAGGTGAGTTAATTTCTGGAAGATAGCGACGACGTCCCATCTGGGTTTCCACATAGCCTTTTTGTCTTACTTCTTCTTTTGTTTTTTTTATATATTCCGTAACTCCTGTAAATTTTTCAAAATAAGCTTGGATAAATTTTTTAGCTTCTTCCCGAGAAATACCTGCTGATTGGGCAAAACCAAAAGCTCCCATACCATAAATAACACCGAAATTTAAAGCCTTAGCTGCTCTTCTCATTTTTTGAGTTACTTGACTAAGATCTACCTTATTAATTTCAGCAGCTGTTGCTTGATGAATATCCACTTTTTGTAAAAATAGATTTATCATTTTTTGATCACCTGACATATGAGCCATAGCGCGCAAATCAATTTGCGAATAATCTGCACTAATTAAACACCAACCATTACTAGCTTCAAAAGCCACTCGTAATAATTGTCCCAGCTCACTTTTAGCTGGAATATTCTGTAAATTAGGATCGGATGAAGAAAGCCTACCAGTAGCAGTTACCGCCTGATTAAAAGTAGAATGTATACGTGAATTTTTATCTACTAATAAAGGCAACGTATCTAAATAAGTTGTCTTTAATTTAAAAATTTCTCGATATTCTTCAATTTTAGCAATAATCTTATGCTCTTTTTTTAATTTCTGTAATTCACTAGACGCAGTAGAATAATTAGTTTTCCCTTTTTTAATATTTTCTGTTGGTAATTTTAATTCTTCAAAAAGAATTACCGATAATTGCTTAGGAGAATTAAGATTAAATTGTCTTCCCGCTAATTTATAAATAATCTCTTCTAATTTTTTAATTCTCACTTGAATTTTTTCCGCTATTCCTTGAAAAATAACTGCATTCAAATACACACCATCAATTTCCATTTTGGCCAAAACTCTTACTAGGGGTATTTCTAAGTTATGCAACACAGTAGCTAAATTATTTTTTTCAGTTTGTTCTTGGCTAATTTCTTGAATTTTTTTCTCATAGATAGCTTTTAATTTAAAAATATAATCTGCTCGCTGACAATTTCTTTCTGCTTTTTCAGTTTCTGATTCTATGTCCAAACCCAATTGTCCTTGAGCTTTATTTTCTTTTATTTCTTCTCCTAATTCTTGAAGTACTAATTTAACCAATTCATTTTTTTTCCCTGGATCAAGAACATAAGCAGCTAACATTACATCATAGGCTTCTCCTTTCAATTCTATCTGATGATTATGTAACACTTCTAAATCTTTTTTTAAATTATAATGAATTTTTTTTATTTTTTTATAAGCTAAAATATTTTTAATCTTAGTAATATTTTGTTTTGTTATTTCTAT
>CAZWWQ010000110.1:0-1801 GCA_964637685.1 uncultured Bdellovibrionales bacterium
ATTTTAATTTTCATTATATTGTCAAAGTAAAAGATAATAAAGTTCAATCATTACATGGAGAAAAGGAAGTAGTTCAAGATGAGCGAGAAGCGTGTGTTTTACGGGATTATGGGAAAGATAAGTGGATGAAGTTTGTTACTTATGTTAATAGTAATTGTGGTAGTGATGGTAGTTGTTGGGAAAAAGGGGCTCAAAACTTAGGTTTGAGTACAGCTAAAATTAGTGCTTGTGTAACTAATCAAGGATTAAAATTAATGCAAGCTAATGAAAAAGTTTCTACAACAGCGGGAGCTTCAGGTTCTCCAACAATGGTAATTAATGGTGTAAACACTAAAGTAGTTTATCAATATTCTAATTCAGAAGCTTATAAAAAAGTTATTTGTAGTGCCTTCAAAAAAGCTCCTGCTGAATGTGCAAAAACCTTAAACTCTAAAACTAGCACCACTCAAGGAGGAAGTTGTAACTAAAAAATAATCAGCCAGAATATAAAAAATCCCTTTTGTAAAGGGATTTTTTTGATGGGAAAAAAGTTATCCACAAAAAGATAGTTGCAGTGATAGAGTAGTAGTGATACAATATCATTGTAATAATTAAAAAACATAAAATTATGCCACAATTAACAGTGAAGCAAAAAAATATTTTGGAAACTATCCAAAAAATTATTGATCAAAAAAAAGGTAATCCGACTGGTTATCGTTTACATCAATATTTAAAAAAACGAGGAGTAAAAGATAGCTTGAAGTCAGTTATGCAAGTAGTGGAAGCCTTAGAAAAAAAAGAGCTTATTAAAAGAGATGACCAGCGAAAAATTTATTTAGTAAAAAATAAAAGTTTCACTAATTTACAAAATATTTTTTCTATACCAGTTTATGGTTTAGCCTCTTGCGGAGAAGCTTTAGCTTATGCAGAAGATAATGTGGATGGATTTTTACAAATTTCTAAAGCTTTATTTAGAAAAACTGATGCAGTAAAACTTTTTGCAGTTAAAGCTTTAGGTGATTCTATGGATAAAGAAGGGATTAACGATGGTGATTATGCTATCTTTGAAAAATATAATTATACACAAACTCAAGAACTAGAAGGGAAAATTGTAGTAGCAGTAATTAATGGTATGGCAACAATTAAGCGGTATAAAAAAGTAAGTGAAGAAATTATTGGTCTTTTTCCTCATTCCACTAATAATGTTCATCAGCCAATTTTTATTCATTCATCAGATTCTATTCTTATTGCTGGTGTTTTTAAAAAAGTCTTGCCAGTTAAGTATATTAGTATTTAAGTTTTAAATATTGGTAGAATTTCGAAAAGAGATTATAATAAAAAAATAAAAAAGAAATTTTATTTAAGTAGAGTTTTTAAATTAATGGTTAAAATTATGAATACTTTTATCGTTTGGAACGCGCAGTATTTATTTTTGATTAGCTTAGGAGTAGCTGGGATTTTTTTTCTAAAGCTATCTTCTTTGCAACGAAAGAAATTTATAATCTGGTCATTTATTTATCCCCCGTTAACTTATCTAATAGCTAAAATAGCTGGTTATTGTTATTATAATCCTCGTCCTTTTGTGCAAGAAAAAATAGTACCTCTAATGAAACACGTGGCCAATAACGGATTCCCTTCGGATCATACATTATTAGCGACTACAATAGCAATGTTAGTATATATCTTTGATAAAAAGCTAGGAATTTTTCTTTTAGTAGTTAGTTTTTTAGTGGGGGCTAGTCGGGTAGTTTCAGGAGTACATCACTGGTTTGATTTTAATGGAAGTATTATAATTGCTTTAGTTATTTTTTGGTTTACTAAA
>CAZWWQ010000111.1:0-1793 GCA_964637685.1 uncultured Bdellovibrionales bacterium
GTATAATCTATTTATTATTTACATAGTATTATTTTTTATGTTATGATAAGGCCAGTTAAATTTAAAAAAATAAATGAAAAAAAATATCCCTCGGAGGATAAATAAAATAAGCATCTATTATTTTATTGGAGCTTTTTGTTTACTTCTTTTTTTAAAATTAGTTTCTTCTCAATTCTTCAAAAACATAGTAGATTTCTCTATTGCTTTTTACCCTCTAATTATTATCCTAGTAGTAGTTGTTAGAGGTTTCTTTAACTATCTAAATTTTAAAAAAAAGAACCAACTAACTGATCAAGATGTAGAAGCTCAAGAGCAAGTAAGCCGACTGAGAGAGCACTACTTAAAAATTATCTTAGAATTACTCACCATTACCTTACTTTTCTACATTCTCTATTCTCCTCAATCTTTCCTTCCTTATACGGAAATGTTGACTGTTTTTTCCCGATTTTTAACTTTAGACACTTATTCTTTATTTTTAGCTTATCTCTCTCTAACTTTAGTAGTAGTAACAGGTATTTTCTTAGCTTTTACCTATTATCTGAAAAGCAAAAAAATCTATACGGGAAATCTTAAAAGAGTAACTCGTAATAGTGTCTATACTCTTTTTTTTGTTTTCTTTCTTTTTTTTAATTCTCTTGTTTTTGCTTACCCTCAAGCTTACACTCCTATTACTGACTATTTAGCAAAAACTCTTTCTAAAGATAATTCTTCCCCACCTTCCTTTAATCAAGCTCTATTAAAAACTTATCGTAATCTTAGAGGTAGTTTTAATCAATCTAACCAACAATTAGCTGTTAATCTTCAAGATACAAAAGATACTTTCAATAATGTAATTACCCAAACAGTCAAAGATACTCGTCAATCACTGTCCAAAGATATTAAAGATAAGCTAAATATCAATGGAGGAACTTTAAAAGGAGGATTAACTATTACTGGTAATCTAGAAGTTCAAGATACTGCTTACTTTAAGGACGGCATTCCCTTAAAAGATGATTCCTATGATTTAGGTTCTTCTTCTAAGGGTTGGAACAATATTTATCTCCATCGCCTTTATGGTTCTTCTCCCTTAATAGTTGGTTCGGCTAATTCTTCTCACAATTTAACTTCTTCGGGAGATTTTATCATTTCTGATAGTTTAGAAGTCAATGGTCCAGCTTATTTTGATAATCAAATTAATCTCAGTAACCAAAGAATTACAGGACTAGCTACTCCTACAGCTAATACAGATGCCGTTACTAAAAATTATGTAGATAACCAAGTGGGAGGAAACGCCTTCTTAAGTAGAACAGGAATAACTATTTTTCCTAAAAACCTAGGAGACAATTTGGATATGACTAATGGACTAATTTTAAACATTGGTAATTCAGGAACTAACTTTACTTCTACTGGAGGGCTAAATATAGCTGGACAATTAATCACTTCTAGTATATTACCTCATACTTTAGGACCAGTTACTTTTACTAATGGAGTAGTAACAGGAGTAACTAGCTTAACTTCTACTGTCGGGACCGTAGCTACTTTGAATGGAACTACTCTAACTTACGCTACAGGTAATATCAATACTTTAAATTTGGGAAATAACACTATTACGGACGGAAACTTAGATGGAAATTGGACAGGACTAACATCTCTTACAGTTGACAATATTAATTTTAATGGTAACACTATTGCGGCTATTAATAATTCTGGACTTTATCTTTATGACAATAATTCCAATGGGATATTTATACAAGATGGGGGAAATGTAGGAATAGGGACTACTACTCCAACAGCTCTTCTATCTGTAGGAGCTA
>CAZWWQ010000112.1:0-1740 GCA_964637685.1 uncultured Bdellovibrionales bacterium
TCTGTTCCGATAAATAATAAAATAAAAGGTGTCCAAATTAATAATGATATTGGTGCAGCTAAACCAATTAATCCAGTAAAAAGAATAATTAAAAATCCCCAAATTTTAAGAAGCTTAAAGTTAGTTGTTAAATCAAATTTTATTATGGCCCATAATAGCCAAACAATTAAAGTCATACCACCTAAAATTTCTTGGGGTGAAAATACAAAAAAAATATGGGCTAATTGAGTTGGGAAAAAAGCAAAAATTAAAGCACCACATAAAGCTGCAATTTTTGTAAAATAAGTTCTAAAAAATAAATAGGCTCCTAAAAATCCTAAAAAAAAGATTCCAACTAAAATTAATTTACTAGAGGTTAAGAGTGAAATATTAAAAAAATGACTAATAATATACGTTAAATAGTAGTTTAATGTTCCAATAAAACTAAAAAGAGGACTTCCATTATCTTGTAAAAACCAACTAGGATTTAAAATCCCAGCTTCTAGTGATTGATTAAAAGCTTGTTGAGATGTTAAATAAAATTCACTAAAATGAGCTTTAATAAAAAGTTCAGAAAATGGAACAAATAAGCATAGACAAAGCATGAAAATACTTATCATAACGGTAAAAACCCATCCTAAGTCTAAAATGTCATATTTATCCGAAAAAGTTTTAATTATAAAACTTTTTATAGTATCTAATGAAGTTTTCATGATTAATTAATATATAGAAAAAAATCACTAAAATTTGCGATTTTTTTTAATTGAGTTATTTATTGTGTTGGTACTTGAGCAGGTGTCGTAGCGGCAGGTGCTTGTTCTACTGGTTGAGTAGTAACTTGAGGAGTTGAAGTTTCTAATCCTTCAGTTGTTTTTACTTGTTTTTTTTCTGCTAAAATTTTATCTCGATTTTTAATTTCCTTTCTAGCTCGCCCCGCTAAATCAGCCGCTAAATTTTTAATTTCTTCAACAATTTTTGATTGTGCTGGATTTTTTTGGAAAGCCACATCGGCTAATTGCCAAGCTTTTTTAGCTGAAGTTATTACTTCTTCAGGTTGTCCATTTTGTCCCGCAGCATAAGCACCAACTAAACTTTTAATTGATTCTGTAATATCTCCAGCAGATTGTGCAATATTATTTTTGGGCAGAGCTGCTGTAACTAATAATACAAATCTTTCTGCGGCAACAACATCAATTCCCGCTTTACTTAATTTACTTTCCTCAATAGCTGTTAAAGCTTCAATCAAATGTGTTTCTGTTAAATTTAATAGTGCTTGATAACTTAGTCCTTTACCTTTTTCTAAAGTTTTAAAGATCAAATTAGCAGCTTCTTTTCTAGTTAGGGGAGCACTTGGTTTCACATTTCCATTAGCATCTGGTAATAAAATACCAAATTTAATAGCAAATTTTATATAAGGTGTAAACCAAGCTCCATCAGGTGCATCCGCTAATATAATTGCTGATAAATCTAAAGTTGAAATATCAACTTCATAGGCACTAAATAACATTTTTAAGAATTCCGCTCGATTAACTGTTCGTCCTGGTGTAAATAATCCAGTTTTAGCATCTCCTGAAACGATTTTAAGATTAGCTGCCGTTTCTACATACTGAGTAAACCAAGCTCCATTAGGAACATCTGAGAATTTTCCTGAAAATTCAGTAGATAATTTTTTTTCTGCTGCAATTAAAATGATTTTTAAAGCGGCAGCTCTATTTAAAATCTTTTGAGGACCAAATGTCCCATCAGAATAACCATTTATCA
>CAZWWQ010000113.1:0-1693 GCA_964637685.1 uncultured Bdellovibrionales bacterium
ATCATAGGCTTATTATATAATAAATGTTGAAAAAATCAAAAAAGAAAGATAGAATAATGCTAGTTTCCAAAATAACAAAAGCGGGATTAGTATAGTGGTAATACATCAGCTTCCCAAGCTGGAAACGCGAGTTCGATTCTCGTATCCCGCTCGTTCTATCCATCATCTATCAAAATAATTGCTTCTCTACATTTAAGCCTCTTTAGCTCAATTGGCAGAGCAACGGTATCGTAAACCGTAGGTTGTCGGTTCAAGTCCGACAAGAGGCTCTAAATAAACATAAACAGACAATGTAGCAAAATATTTTTAATAAATATCAATTCAAAATTAGCCCTATGCTTAAGAAACTTCTTATAAAAATCAGGTACCCTAAACTTATTTTACTAGCAATTTCTATCTTTATCGGATATTTGATTTATACAGATTATAGTTCTTATATTCTCATTCTTTTAGAAAAAACTGATTATTTTGGAACCTTTCTATTCGGAATGTTTTTTGTTTACGGATTTACTGCTGGTCCAGCCGCTGCCGCTCTTTTAATTTCCGCCAAAATACAAAACTTTTGGTTGGCCGGTTTAGCTGCTACTGCCGGTTCTATTCTTGGCAACCTTATTGTCTTTAAGGCCTTGAAAATTTCCCTTGAAAATGAAATGGAACATTTAGCCCATAACAGATTTTTTAAATGGATAAATTCAAGAATTAAAAAACACACTCCTATTTTCATTCGTAAATATATATTTCCTGCCTTAGCTGGTTTTATTAGCGCTACCCCCTTGCCAGATGAATTTGTTATTGCCCTGGTTTCCAATTCCAAAGATATTTCTTTTAGAGTATTTTCCGCCTTTACTTTCTTTTTCAGCTTCTTCGGAATTTTCGTTTTACTTTGGATCGGAAAAATGCTTTAAACATTTCTAAAAAATTATAAAACGACTTTAACTATTTAAGTTTAAGTCGTTTTATTTTTCGAATTTTTCAACAAAAAGGTGTATATTCTGCAAAAATCATACCACAAGAAGAACAGCATAAGAAAATTTCTCTGTTCTTTCCAAGAACTAATTTTAAAGGAAAATTCCCTTCTGAACAACGTCCAAAAATAAGGTAGTTTATAAAATTATTCAGATCATCCTCCTTTGCATCCTTTGAATTCAACCTCTCTGTAATTCTCTCTGTAATTTTGGTATTGATATAAAGACTAGGCAAAATTTCAGGAATTTTAAACCACTTTATCATTTCATACCTCCTTTCTCATTTCTCCAAAACTACATTTATTAACCTCCTTTCTACATAAATAACTTTCTTAATTTCTTTATTGTTAATATATTTTTTAATTTTTTCACTTTCTAACGCCAACTTTTGCGCTTCTTTTTCAGAAATATCCTTTGTTACTTTTATTTTGTCCCGCACCTTCCCATTTATTTGAATAACTAATTCGATTTCATCATCGATAATATTTTTTGAATTATATTTTGGCCAAAAATGGTTAAATATTGATTGCTTATTTCCTAAAGAATTCCAAAGTTCCTCAGCTATAAACGGTGCTAGAGGCGCTAACACTAAAGCTAAAGTTTTTTTAATTTTTCCTACTTGTTTTTTATTAAAATTACCTTTATTTTCTTTTATCCAATTCACAAATTCCATAATTTTTGCTACTGCTGTATTAAAAGAGAGTTTTTCCAGATCTTCACCTACGAAT
>CAZWWQ010000114.1:0-1575 GCA_964637685.1 uncultured Bdellovibrionales bacterium
AATATTGGCTACATATTTAGTTAACAAAGACAAACCGAGTAATATTCCCGTCAAAATTAAGTAAGATTTTTTTCTCTCTTTTTGGTAGATAAAGTAACTAAGAATAGTCAAAGGAAGAAAGCCCCAAAGCAATGAGTCGGGATTAACAATCAAAGAAATACCCAAAAGAATTGGAGAAAGTCCGATAAAGATTAGGGAAATTAGAGCGATAGAGGTGCCGAGTAATTTTTTTAAAAACCAAAAAAAGAATAATAGAAAGAGAAAAGAGAAAAAATAAATTGGATAACGGAAAGAAAAATTAATTTTAGCAATACTCTGAATAACTTCTTTGGTTTTTCTTTCTTGGCGGAGAGACTTGTAGGGAAGTGGGTTAATAGAGAAGAGTCCAATTCCAGAAATAAGAGCTACGGTAATTCCAGGTTTATCATTAATATTGGTGCTACGCCATTTCTTTTTTTGAATAGCAGTCCAGAATTTAGGAATTCGTTTATAAATCCAATAAGGTTCGTCTACAGCGCTATAATGAGAAAGACGAGAAAAACCAAAAAAAAGATTAGTAATTAAAACTAATAAAATTGTTAAAGTAATAATTGTTTTTTTATGTCGCATAAAAAAGTTTGAATCTAACTATTATTTATGAATTTTCTTTTTTCTCATAACATACAAAGGGCGATTAGTAACTTCTTTTTGGATATTAGCAATATAAAGGGCGACGAAACCAATAGAAATAAGTAAAATACCCACTAAAAAAACAATAAAGATAGCTAAATTTTCGGCATCAGAAAAAGTAGAAGCGAAATGCCAGTGAAAAAAATATTTTCCTAATAAAATATAAAAACCAAGTGATCCAGAGAGAATAAAAATAAAAGAACCAAAAAAACTAGCTAATTCTAAAGGGAGCATACTAAGAGAAATGAAGCCATTGAAAGCTAGTTTGGTTAATTTCCAAAAACTATAACTAGCAGTTCCGTGTAAACGTTCATGAGCTTTAAATTGGATATTGGTGCGTTTAAAACCTAACCAATCAATTAAAGCACGTGTCATGCGATTAGTTTCAGTAAAGCGATTAAATTCATCAATGACTACGCGATCCAGTAAACGAAAATCAGTTGTTCCAGCTGTAGCTTGAGTGGTAGATATTTTACTAAGAATAAAATAAAAAAATTTAGCTCCCAAGGTCTTCCAATAACCACCAGCGTTATTTTTGCGTACTCCAATAACAACTTCAAATCCATCTTCCCATTTTTGAATAAATTGAGGAATTAGTTCTATCGGATGTTGAAGATCAGCATCTAACATAAGACAAGCGTCTCCAGTACAATGGTTGATGCCAGCAGTAGTAGCAATTTCTTTACCAAAATTACGAGAAAAATCAATAAATTTAACATTGGGATGAAGAGAGGCTAATTTTTCTATTTGTTTTTCTGTTTGGTCTTGGCTACCATCATTGATAAATAATACTTCAAAATTATAGTGGTTTTGAAGTGGTTGAAATACTTTTTCTTCTAATTTTTTATAGAGAGGAAATATATATTTTTCTTCATTATAAGAAGGAATAATAAGTGATATAGTTTT
>CAZWWQ010000115.1:0-1557 GCA_964637685.1 uncultured Bdellovibrionales bacterium
TTATTTAACTACATCTTTATCTTTTACTTTCATTTTTGATGAAATAATCTTAGCTTTTTGCCATCTGTAAAACTGATCCTTAGAAACATACTTAATTTTTTTTGATTTAGATACTAATTTTAATAAATAATTATCTACTATATAATTTTTTATCTTTATTCTCGACAAACCACTAGCCTCACTAGCTTCCTGACAAATTAAATCTAAATATTCTTCATTAAACGATCCTAATAAACGAGAAAAAAGAGATAGTTTTTGAATTCTTTTATAAATTTTATTCTGAGCTAATCCAGATTCATTTTGATTATCCGTTAAAACTACTTGTACTTCAAAACTTCTTTTTATCATCATATTTCCATCCTTGCCATTTTTAGGCACTTCTATTTCTCCTTCAATTTTGGCCGTTCTAAAATTTTTATGCGATGATCCATTTTCTTCTGGATTTATATAAGTAACCTTTTGTTTTGTTAATTCATTTAAAAAATCTTCATTTTTATTATCTTCAAATAAATTAACATTTTCAAAAAAAACTTTACGTGTATTTAAATTATCTTTTAAAAACTGAGCTATAAAAGGAAACAGCTGTCTTGCTTCTTTCTCACTAGCCACCTCAAATTTTAAACCAATTCCATCTTTTATTCGTTCTTCTACCGAAGATTCTGGCTTTTTAGCTAATTTCATTATCATACTTTCTTTTGTTTTTCCTCTAAAACTAAATCTGGCTTCCATCCAAGCATTCTGAGCAACCATTATTCCAACACGAGACCATTCTGCATCTTCTTGTTGTAAGACATGAAAGTGCGTAACTCCTTGATGATCTTTCTGAAAAAGACGCTCTGCTAAATATTTACTTTCATTTAACAATCCTTCAAATTCTTCCATACTATATTCTCTCTCTGCCATCATTAAACTAAATAAGGCACAATAAAAAGGACCAAAACCCAAACGATCTCCTTTTTTTAAAAGTGTCGCCTTGCTTAAAGTTTTTGTTAATTCATGCAAATTAGTAAATTCTTCTAAATTTTTTATTTCTCTAGGAAAGGCTGTTTGTGATTTCTTGCTTGGTACTAAAAACTCTTGATAAAACTTTTTAGCTTCTCGCCAATAATAGGAAATATCTGGTAAACGTTTTTCTAAATCTACTTCTTTTATTTTTAAATTTTTTGCTATTAAAGTTAGCTTTTCAACTTCATCTAACCCCTCTGGAATAGTAAACAAATCTATTGGAGTAATATTTTCTCCCTCCAAAGAAATTCCTCCTTCAGCTAAAATTTTTTCTGTCACTAATTTATTTTCTTCGTTAGTATAATATTTTTTTTCTAACCCAGAAGCTACTTTTCGAAAACCAAATTCACTCATATAATTAAAATTAAAACTAATTTATATTTTTAATTATAGCACAAAATCAAACTCTTGATATATTTAAAATATTTGCTATAATGAATTTGTTTTGAATAAATATCATTTTTTTCCGCGGTAGCTCAATGGTAGAGCAGTTGACTGTTAATCAATTGGTTAGAGGTTCGAGTCCTCTCCGCGGAGCAGAAAATAAAAAAT
>CAZWWQ010000116.1:0-1553 GCA_964637685.1 uncultured Bdellovibrionales bacterium
ATTACTTCTGGATTATCCTTGATAACAAATCTTCCCGCTATTTTCTCTTCCTCACTAAAGGACGACAAACTATAAGTTCCTGGTAGATCAGTAATTTTTAATTCATTATTTAAAAACTTAATTTTAGCCTCCTTACGTTCAACGGTTTTTCCTGGCCAATTTCCCACATGCATTTTTAATCCTGCTAAAGAATTTAGCAGGGATGTTTTACCAGAATTAGGGTTACCCATTAAAGCAATTTTAATTTTTTTTAACATATTTTATTCTAATTTTTTTTGCCAGATTATTTCTAATTGCAATTTGTGTATGCAAATATAAATAAACTCGTGGAGATCCTAAAGGAGTTAACTCAATGGGAGTGATAATAATACCACTGATAAGACCTAAATGATGTAGTCTTTCTCTAATAAAATAAGGAGCTAAAATTTCTCCAATAATTCCGCTTTCTCCAATAGATAAATCCAGTAAATTTAGTTTCTTTTTTTTCATTTTTTTAGAAAATTATCTCTCTTATTAAGGAACTATTTTTTCTATGATAAAAGCTTGCAATAAAGAAAAAATAATTATTAATAAAGTTAAAATAATTGTATATTTTAAACCAAAATAAATGACAATAAGGGGAAGATAAGCCGGTTTAATAGAACGATTATATAAGAAACAAGCTACTTCGCCATTATTCATTCCTTTTTCTCTTAAATCTTTTAGTAAAGGATACCACATATACATTGGTCCCGTAGAAAGAATTCCTCCTATTATAATATAAAACCAAGCTTTTATTTTATTACCCCGAATATGCTTAATAATAAAAGCATTACTCATATAGCGATTAACTATAACCATTAAGACGAAGATCAAAATAAATAATGGTTAAATTTTCAATAATATTTTTTGAAAAAAATGAAAACTAGTCCAAAAAGTAGTTGGAAAAACAAAAAATAAGATTATGTAAATCAATATTACTCCTAATAAAAAATACCAAGCTTGAAGTTTTTTCATATATACATTATTAAAGAAGTTAGAATGGCTATTAAAATAGCTAGGATAAAAGCTGATACATTACGCCAAAAAGTAAATCGACCACCTAATATTTTAGCTTCAACTGGAGCTTGAATAATTCCAACAGAAACCCAGGTAACAATAAAAGCAGTTACTGCTATTAAACTTACTCCATTTTTTAAAAATTCTCCTCCTAGAACATAGCTATTTACTGGAGCTCCAGCCGAAATACTACCCATAATGGCGCCAATAAAAGAATCTACTAAGGCTCCATGTCCAAATATTCTAGCATAGACACTTTTAGTCAATAAAGAATCCGCAATGCCAATCAAAAATAAAATGCCTAAAAGAATAGGTATTATCTGCCAAAGTGATCGTGCTGATTTTAAAATAGCTTTTTTCATAATTATATTTTTAAAATAAACTTTATTTTTTAAACAAAATAATAATTAAACAATTAAATAATCTGCTTCTTTCTCAAAAATATATACCCACATAATAACATTTTAAAATATTTAACTAATATATTTTATAATTGAGTTAACTGTCATTTAGGA
>CAZWWQ010000117.1:0-1542 GCA_964637685.1 uncultured Bdellovibrionales bacterium
AGTTAAAGATGGAGTAACTTTAGGTCAAATAGAAAATGTAGCCATTTATATTTATAATCATCACAAGCTGGGTTATGTGACTTATTTTTATAGCAAGCCTGAGCATATTCGTCCGCTAGAATATTTGTTTTGGGAAAAGAATGATTCTAATTTTACTTATACTACTTTAAAATTAGATCAAAACCCTAAAGCTCAATATTTTGCCGTAGTTCCAGCTAAAAAAGATGCTGTTAATAAAATAACTAAAAAATACGGGAATAACTTTACTGTTTTGCATTCACAAAAATTCGGACAGCTAGAAGTTTTTGAAATCAATTTTACCAATCGTGAAGTTTCTAAAAATTTTATATTTAAGAAAAAAAACAGGGAATCAAGCCGAGTTTTCTGGAAAGATGTTTTTGGGATAAAAGAAACCTTTAAACCAGATGTTAAAATTAACAACGCCAAATAAATAAAAAAAGTAACTACTAATTATATGCATCAATTACAAAATTGGTTAGAAAATAAAATAAAAAACAAAAAAAATGTTTTATTGATGCTGGGAATAATAGTTATCCTTGGTGGTTTTTTGCGTATCTATAAGCATCATCAATGGCTTTATTTTGATGATGATCAAGCCAATGATGCTATTGTGGTAAGTAATGTCATAGAAAAACATAATACTTGGCCATTGCTGGGTCCTAATATGGGTAATACTAAATTTAGTTTAGGACCAATATTCTATTATTTTCAAATAACTTCGGCTAAAGTTTTTGGTAACAATCCTAACGCTTTAGCTTATCCTGATTTATTTTTTTCTATCTTAACTATACCTTTATTCTATTATTTTCTGAGAAAATATTTTTCGGTAGCTTTAGCTTTGCCTCTGACTGGACTGTATACTATTTCTTATTTTGCGATAAAATTTTCTCGTTTTGCTTGGAACACTAACTCTATGCCTTTTTTTATTTTGCTTTTTCTTTTAGCTGTAACAGAATTTTTAATTAAGAAAGAAAAGATAAAATGGATTTGGGTGATAGTATTAGGTATGGCTATTGGAGTAGGAACTCAACTTCACGCTATGCTTTTAGTTATGATGCCAATTATAGCGTTGGTTATTCTTATTATAGTTATGCTAAAAAATCCTAAAAGTTGGTTAAAATGGTTAGCGGTTATTTTAATAGCCCTATCTTTAAATACAGGTCAAATTATTCATGAATTAAACACTAACTTCAAAAATACACACTATTTTTTTAAAAATGCTGAAGATCGTTCTGGGAGTGGAGCTAACAACTTTTTTCATACTCTAGCTTTAGATACTGCTTGTCATATTCAAGCCAATACTTATATTTTAGCGTCTTTAGGAAATAAAGATAATTGTGATTTTTTAAAAACTAAACAAAATTTTGAAAATAATGGTCGTTATTTTAAATTTTTAGATGATTTTGTATTAGCAGTAATAATCTTGATTAGTTTGCTGTTTTCCTTATTAGGATACTGGTTACTTTTTAAAAAAGTTAAGAATGAACTAAACCAACAAAAAAAGTATTTTCTGGGTGTAAT
>CAZWWQ010000118.1:0-1525 GCA_964637685.1 uncultured Bdellovibrionales bacterium
GTTCTTCTTTCTTTTTTTATCTTATTTTTAATCGCTGTCTATCTTTTTTTACTTATTCCCTAGTAATTATTTTTTTTTGTTTTTGTTTTTTATTTGTTTCAGCTATAGTCAAGACTGCTGTTTCTTTTTTTACCATCAATTCTTTTTCCGCCAGAAGCATCTTTTTAAATCTTTCTTGTTCTTCCTTAAAAAAAATATTATTTTGTTCTAACCAATCATTAATTATTTTTTTTCTTGGCTCATTATTTTCAGCTTTTTGACTTTTATTCGTTTTACTAATTAGCCCTTTCTTTTTTTCATTTTTACCTAATGTAACTACTTTCTTAATTTTTCTTATTTTTTCCACATCTAAATTACCAGCCTGATCTGTTGGTCTAATATCAAACATTTGAGACAAAATCTTTCCTTTAAAAAATTTTTCTTTTTTTTTCATTAGCTTTATTTTTCGTTGCTATTCTTATATAAATTTAAAGTTTCCTGAGCCATTTTTTTCCAACTATACTTTTGAACTTGCTGATAACCTCTTTGAATAAATTTTTCTCTTAATGATTGACTACTGCATATTTGAACTATGGATTGGGCTATATCCTCAATATTTTGAGGATTAAAATAAAAAGCACTTTTTCCTAAGACTTCTACTGCACAAGAATGTTGAGAAGAAAGTACTGGAATACCTTTAGCCATAGCTTCTAATGGAGGTAATTCAAATCCTTCATATAAGGAAGGGCGGATATAAGCAGTAGCATTACAAAACAAAACATCTAACTCATAATCAGGAACATAATCAGCAAAAAGTACATTTTTAATTTTATGTTGAAAAATAAATTTTTTTAATCGTCGATAAAAATAGTCTTCACTACCTACAAAAACTAGCTTCAACCCTTTGATTTTTTTTTCTGCTAACTTTATTGCTAAAACTAAACGTTCTGGATTTTTATGAGGATAAACATTACCTACATAAATTAGATACGGTTTCATTATACCATATCTATCCAAAATTTCCTCATCTTTATTAGGACTTGACATGCAAAATTCTTCACAAGCTTCATAAGTAACTACTACTTTTTTTCTAGCAATTTTATTATATTCTTTTAGAATATCTTTTTTAGTAAAATAAGAAACAGCAATAATTTTTTGAGAACGATAAATAGCAGACTTAATAACAACCTTGTAGACTAAAAATTTTATCCAATAAATTAAGGGACTCAAAGTAGAACTACGCACAGTAGGAAAATGAATTAAAATTAAATCATGAATAGTAACTACAAACTTACCTCTGTATAAAATAGGCACATTGAAATGCGGAAAATGCATTAAATCTAACCGGTATTTCTTTAATAAATAAGGAAATTTAATTTGTTCCGCTAAAGTATACCAGCGATAATTAGCTAAAACTTTATGAAAATTTTTATTTTGAGGTTGATATTCTGAAAAATTTTCTTCTCTCTAAAAAATAAAATACTGATTATTCTTTTCAATCTTTTCTAAATTCTCTATTTATTTTTCTGTGTAACGACCCAGACAC